>NZ_CANRNX010000025.1 GCF_947632075.1 uncultured Flavobacterium sp. | reverse complement strand
ATAGTAACTTGCTCAGTTCCTGTTTTAGAAATTGGAGTTGGCCAAGATTCTTCAGGTAAATATTGGTTAGAAGTTAAAGTTTCTTTACCTCCAACAGAAGTTCCCCAAAGACCTTTGTTGATAGAATATTTAGCTTTTTCTGCATTTACTTCAACACCGTGTTTGTGTAAATATTCAATTTCTGCTTCACGAGATAATTTTAAATCACGAATTGGCGTAATAACCTCAACTTTTGGAACTAAGATTTCGAAAATCATATCAAAACGTACTTGATCATTTCCTGCTCCTGTAGATCCGTGTGCTACACATTCTGCACCAATTTTCTTAGCGTAATTCGCAATAGCTGTAGCTTGACAAACACGTTCAGCACTTACTGATAATGGATACGTAGCGTTTTTCAACACGTTTCCGAAAATTAAATATTTAATGCTATCGTTGTAATAATTTGTAGTTTCATCAATAACATTATGAGAAGCAACACCTAAACTTAAAGCCCTTTCTTCGATTTGTTTTAATTCTTGTTCATCGAATCCTCCTGTGTTAACAACCACAGAATGCACTTCTAAATTTAAATCTTTAGCTAAATAGATGCAGCAAAATGAAGTATCTAAACCTCCACTGAATGCCAAAACAACTTTCTTTTTACTCATTTTAATACGTATTGATGATTATACAAATAATGTAACGATTTTACTACCTTTTAATTTCATTACCAATCGTTTAAGTAATGAAGATTTTTTTTGCATATTTTTTAAACGCTCTTTCGCTTTTGTTTTTTCTTCGATTTTGCGTTTTAATTCTTTTTCTTTTTCAACCGGATTCCAAAGCATTGCAGTACATAAACAATTTTTACGCTCTTTACTTTGTAAGATTTGGAAGTTTACACAAGAAGTACATCCTTTCCAGAATTCTTCGTCTTGTGTTAATTCAGAATACGGAACTGGTTCGTAACCTAAATCTGAATTGATTTTCATAACCGCTAAACCGGTAGTCAAACCGAAAACTTTAGCGTTCGGATATTTCTCACGTGAAAGCTTGAAAACTCCGTTTTTTATAGATTTTGCTAAACCACATTTTCTGAATTCAGGATTTACAATTAACCCCGAATTAGCCACGTAATTACCATGACTCCAAGTTTCTATATAACAAAAACCAGCCCAACGACCATCTTTATGAAGCGCGATAACCGATTTCCCTTCTTTCATTTTGTTTGCGACATACTCAGGTTTTCTACGGGCAATACCAGTGCCACGAGCTTTCGCTGATTCAAACATTTCATCGCAGATTTGCTCTGCATAACCCATATGCGATTCGTTCGCAGGGATGATAATAAAATCCGATGGTTTATTCATTTGGAAATTATGAATGCTCTGAATAATTTGAACAAAATACACGTATAGCGCATTGTTCCAATTAAATATGATTAATAAAATTGCTTTTGATTTGTAAAAACTCAAACAGAATTGTTTAGAGTTTAATTTGATTTCGAAAAGGATTCGAAAATCAAGCCCTTGCCCTTATTGGTGAGAAAACAGGAATTGTATTCACACATCGTCGCAACATAGCTTGGGTGCTATATTGATCAAATAAAATATTTGTGTGAATTGAAATCATTTCTTTATTATGAAATTATATTGTGCAAAGTTATCTAATAATTTTTTTAAAAAACAAGTAAAATATTTTTTTTTACGCAACTCACTACTTTGCAAATCAGTAGTTTATATCTTAATTTTTAATTTTATTTATTCAAAATAAAATCATGCATTTTAGAAAATTTTACACAAATGATTTTTTTTAAGTCAAAAAAAAACCGACATTCAAAAAAATATCGGCTTCAAAATATATATATTTTAATTTTCGCAATTAAATTAACATTTTCTATTCATGTTGAAAAGACAAGAAAAATGACTCTAATTTGGTGTTGTCTTTTTTTATTTTTTAAGAAATATTTAACCTATTACTTCAACAATTCGGTCTTCTACTACTTCTTCACCTTTAAAGAAAGGAAAAACATCTATTATTGGAGATTCTGAAATAGCAGGAATTGTAAATTCTCCCATGGTATTTTGCATTACTTGCATGGTATTATCAAAAGCATCTTTAACGTCATTTCCTTGAATCAACAAATAAAAACTTGTTTTACGTTCTTTTCCACTTTCTTCATCGTAAGCCAAAAGAGAAACCTTCACTTTAAACCAACGGTCTGAATTTTCAAATGGATGTATTTCTGCAAAATTGGCAACTTTTATATTTACAATTTTAAACTCTTCACTAACAAATGCTGCCATTTCTGTATTGATTCGAGACTCTGCTTCTGTGAATGAAAGCGCATCAACCAAATAAGGTTCTGAAACTACTTTTTGAACTCCACTTTCATCTATTTTTCTATATTTAACTTTGCATTCGTACCAAGTTGCGCTCATAATAACTTTAATTTTTAAGGAACGCAAATATATATTTTAAAGAAAAAGTAAATGCTTAATTTGTAAAATAGATATTCACAATTTAGCTCTGAATTAAGTAAAACATTGGTACTTAATAATGTATTAAAGCTTGAACATCATAATCTTTTAATTTATCTTTTCCGTTTAAGAAATCTAATTCCATTAAAAAATTACACTGTACAATTTCACCACCTGCACGTTCAATTAATTTGCAAACAGCAGCTGCAGTTCCGCCAGTTGCCAAAACATCGTCATGAAGTAATACTTTATCGCTAGGTTTTATGGCATCGATATGCATTTCTAAAGTATCAAATCCGTATTCTAATTCGTAAGATTCAGAAATAGTATCAAAAGGTAATTTTCGAGGTTTACGAACCGGAACAAAACCTGCGTTTAATTCTTGAGCCAAAAGTGTTCCAAAGAAAAAACCTCTACTTTCTACCCCAACAACCTTATCAATTTTTTGTCCGTTTAATTTTTCTAACAACAATTTCAAGGCTTCTTTACGAGCTTCTGTATCATTTAAAAGTGGTGTAATATCTTTAAATCCAATTCCTTCTTTCGGAAAATCTTGAATATCTCTAATGAATGATTCTATTTTCATAATCAATTATTTTACAACTTTATTAATTTGATTCACAACAACTTCAGGTAAAATAGTTCGCATGGCATTTTCATAACCCGGAATTAATTTATTTCCGTAAATAGATGTTGGAATTAACGGATATTGATTTCTGTCTGCAGTTAACGAATTTTCTTCTGGTTGATTAAAAGGCACAAAACCAGCAAACGGATGGGTTTGAC
Organism: uncultured Flavobacterium sp.; assembly: GCF_947632075.1. Classification (GTDB taxonomy): domain Bacteria; phylum Bacteroidota; class Bacteroidia; order Flavobacteriales; family Flavobacteriaceae; genus Flavobacterium. The sequence continues at coordinate 26,532 of NZ_CANRNX010000025.1, read as the reverse complement.
CCCAAAGTGAAACCACCGGAATTCCGTACATAGCAGCAATATGCGCATTGCCCGAATCCATTGAAAGCATTACATCTAAATGCTGAATAACACTTAATTCTTCCTGAAAAGAAAGTTTTCCTGCTAAAACAAAAACATTATCTATTTGTTGTTGCATTTGGTTTAACAACTCAATTTCCTTGTTTCCGCCTCCGAATAAAAAGATACGATAATTTTTATTTTCAGACAAAATTTGAATCACTTCTTCCATCAAATCTTTTGGATACACCTTGGTTTCATATTGTGCAAAGGGTGCAATTCCAATCCATTTATCGTTCTTATTTCCAACTTTAGAAATAATTTCTTCTGTTAGCATTGGCTTACTTGGAAACATTGGATTTTGTAACGAAACATTAAATCCTAATTTCTGTAAGGTTTCTAAATGGCGATTCACCATAGATTTTACTGGGACAAAAACTTTATTTTCTGCACGAGTTAAAGCTTTTTTCTCATCACGTCCTTTATCTGTAAAAGCAACTTTTATTCCTGATAAGGCAAAAAAAGTTCGAACTACTTTAGAACGTAATACATTATGAAAATCGGCAAAATAATCTACTTTCAGTTTTTTTAAATCTGAATACAATCGGTATAAACCTAAAAATCCTTTATGACGATTATTTAAATCAACAGCAAAAAAATCAACATTAGGAATATGATTAAAAAACGGTTTAAAAAACGGACGAGAAACTACCGTAACTTTCACTTCTGGATATTGTGAAACTAAAGCCGAAATAACCGGTACTGTCATTGCAACATCTCCCATTGCAGATAATCGCATAATTACAATATGTTTCATTACTCTGTAATTGAATTTAAAACCGTTATTGAAAAACGTATGAATGTATTATAGCCATAAGCAAATGAAAGTATAGGAACTACAACCATAAAGATGATTAAGTATTTCCAAGGTTTCGAAGATTTATTTCCGATTAACCTTACAAATGAAAAAAGTAATAAATAATATATACTTAAAAAGCCTAATGGTAAAAGTAAAACTTGTGCATACGGATTAAAGAATGACCAAATTACGGTTCCTATAACAACCAATAAAATGGAGAATATTAAGATTGAAATGGTTTTTGATATTTTTTCCATAAATAAAAAAAGACTTTCCGATTTAGAAAGTCTTTCAAAGTTACTATTTTTTGTTTTGATATAAAACAGGGTTTAAATCATCATCGTTGTACATTTTCATTTGTTTGTACACTTTCATGTATTTATCTCCGTTTTCGATATCAGTAATTAATTGACTGATTGAAGTAAACATATCATTTTTTTGATCTAATAATACGTCTAATTTAGCCTGACATTTAGCTCTATGTTCATCAGAAGCTGTTTCACGAGTTGCTTCTTCGTTCATATGATAAATTTTTAAAGCTAAGATAGATAAACGGTCGATTGCCCAAGCTGGACTTTCTGTGTTTATTTTAGCATCTGCTTTTACAACAACATCTTTATATTTATCTAAGAAATAACTATCGATATACTCAACCATATCTGTACGAACTTGGTTAGAAGCATCGATTTTACGTTTTAAATCTAAAGCAGCAACTGGATCAATTTGCGGATCACGAATAATATCTTCGTAATGCCATTGTACCGTATCTACCCAGTTTTTTGCGTATAATAAATGTTCGATTGTTCCTTTTTCGTAAGGATTATTTATAGGCTGATTAACATCATCAAATTTGTGATAATCAGCAATAGATTGCTCAAATATAGGAAATGCGAATTCTGCAAACATGATTAAAAATTTTATTTACAAATATACTTTTTATAACTTTATAAAATCAAATTTTTATTTAAAAACCATGCATATTCATTATATCTCAGAACAGAATAGTATTTTAAACCATTTTTTGGCACAATTACGCGATGTTAATATTCAAAAAGACAGTATGCGTTTTAGAAAAAACATTGAAAGAATAGGGGAGATTATGGCTTATGAATTAAGTAAAACTTTACCTTACAAAGATGTTGCTATTCAAACTCCATTAGGAATTAAAAATACTACAACCATAAAAGACAATGTGGTTTTATGTTCGATTTTACGTGCAGGATTAGCACTTCATACAGGTTTTATGAACTTTTTTGATGATGCTGAAAACGGTTTCGTTTCTGCTTCCAGAATTCACGGTAACACAGAAATTAAGGTTGAATATCAGGCCGCTCCATCCTTTGAAGGAAAACATTTATTGTTGCTAGATCCGATGTTAGCAACCGGACATTCATTAGTTGCGGTTTACAACAAATTGCTAACAGAAGAAACTCCTAAAGAAATTCACATTTGCGTAGTAATTGCGGCTCCTGAAGGAATTAAGTACCTGCAAGAAAACCTTCCGGATTATTGCCATTTATGGGTTGCTACTTTAGATGACGGCTTAAATGAAAACAACTATATTATTCCTGGTTTAGGAGATGCTGGAGATTTAGCTTACGGCGAAAAATTATAATTGGGTAATATAAATCCAAATGCTAATACCAAGAACGCTTACTAAAGTTAATTCTTTCATCCAATTCTTTTCTAAGCGTTCCATATAATTTCCTCCTAAAATTGATAAAGGGAAGAAGGTATAAACCAACATACTATTCATTTTGTTTGCAGACAAAATGTAAATTGCTACACCTATTAAAAAGCAAACTAATATTCTGTTATAAAAAGCTAGAGAATTTACAGGCATATTTCTCATTTCCAAAACCTGAGAAAATGAGAATAAACAGGCAATGGAAGTAAACAAAGCTAAAGCAATATTTTGATAGACATTTTCGAAATAAGTAAAATCAAAACTCACTACAATATGCTCTTTCCAATAAGTAAAAAAAGAAATATCTGCATATTGTGTATAAGTGAAAAACAAGATATTTACGGTAAATAAAGCAACAAACGGAATGAACCAATTTCTATAATCTTCAGAAACAAACCATAATATTGCAAAGTAGAGTAATATAAAAAATAAAATACTCCAAAAATGAAATAACGAAGCTACTAAAATCCAAAAAGATGCATCAAATATTTTTTGCTTTGTATCTCTTAATGAATGTAACGAAAAAATTCTGCGTAAAGCTAACAAAATAAAAAAGTTAGCTAAAATGACTTTATTATTATCAAGAATACTCGAAAAAAGAATAAAAAACGAAGTGTAAAAAAACATCGAATAAAAATTTTTACTCGATAATTGGTTTTTATATGTTATGAATTGTACCAAAAAAACAGACAATCCTAACACAACAAAAAGACCAACTTTCTTAAACAAACTAAAGCCATTTGTTAACCAATAAAGATCTGTAAGCAAATTCAAAAAGTAAACCAATAAAAGTGCAGCTGCAATTAAAATAAAATTGATAGGTCTGCTTTTTGAAAAAAGATTTGTTAACATAGATAAAATTTTATTGATAATGTAAATAACTTGTTGATAAAATTATTACTTTTGTAGCAAAGTTACTATTTAACTTTTTTCATACAGCAATTATTTAATAACAATATTATGTGGACATCTTTATTTGAAGGAATAGGTAGTTTTTTTACCGATTTTTTAATGGTACCTTTTTTATGGTTATCTAAAGTAGAAAATGCAAACTGGTGGTTAGGAAATATTCTTACATTTATTTTCATCATCATTTCAATTGTAGCCTTTTTCTACTGGATTAAACAATTACAAATTTTCCACCAAAGCGGAGAAGATGTGCAAGATACAACTGCGCATTCTTTCTTAAAATAATATTCTTAAAGTCACGATTATGTCGTGACTTATTTTTTACAATCACATTAAAATGACAATAAAAACTTATCAATCATACAATTTCCCTTTTGAATTAAAAAGAGATATTGTAGATTTTTTGTTCACACATTTAGAGCAATTTGGAGATGATAAAGAAGTAATTGCTAAAGCACTGAATTACATTGTAGACAAAGGCGGGCATTTAGTTCTTTGTTTTGAAGAAAACCTTATTGTAGGTGCAGCAGTTATCAACCACACTCATATGGATAGTTATATTCCTGAAAATATTTTAGTTTATTTAGCTACAGATTTAAATCGTAGAAGAGTAGGAATCGGAACTCAGATTATGACTGAAGTTTTAGACGTTTGTAGAGGAAATATATTACTTCGTATTGATGCTCATAATCCAGCAATTAAACTTTATGAAAAATTTGGATTTACAAATCCGTATTTAGAAATGGTTTTAAAAAGATAATAGATATTTATATATCTAATTTTAAAAGAGTTATTTGTCAATCAGATAACTCTTTTTTTTATATTTACAATAAATTGTAATTTATTTCGTTAATTATAGTATTTTAACACAAAATAATTTCATATCAACCCAAATAAACATATTTTAATGAATCTAAGAAAGCTTACCTTAGGATTATTAATCCTACCTGCCTCGTTATGGGCACAAATTACAGATTTGAACCAGAAAGTTCCAACTGATCCGAATGTAAAAATTGGACAGTTAGATAACGGATTAACTTACTACATTCGTAAAAATGCAAAACCAGAAAAGAAAGTAGATTTACGTTTAGTTGTAAATGCTGGATCTATTTTAGAAAATGAACAACAACTTGGTTTAGCTCACTTTTTAGAACATATGGTTTTTAATGGAACGAAAACTTTTCCTAAGAACGAACTTATTGATTATTTACAAAGTATTGGTGTAAAATTCGGTCAACATTTAAATGCGTACACAAGCTTTGATGAAACGGTATATTTTTTACCAATCCCAGCAGATGATCCTGAAAAATTAGATAAAGGCTTCCAAATTCTAGAAGATTGGGCTTTTAATGCTAATCTAGTTGGAAATGACATTGATGACGAACGTGGTGTTGTACTTGAAGAATATCGTACTCGTTTAGGTGCAAACGAGCGTATGATGAGAAATTATTTACCAAAATTAATGTATCAATCTCAATATGCAAACCGATTGCCAATTGGTACTAAAGAAAATTTGGAAACTTTTAAACACGAAGATATTCGCAAATTTTATAAAGATTGGTATCGTCCTAATTTAATGGCAGTGATTGTTGTTGGAGACATCGATGTAAACGAAATGGAGAAAAAAATAAAACAACATTTCGCTTCATATAAAAATCCAGCTAACGCACCAGAGAGAACTGTTTTCGAAATTCCTAATCACAAAGAAACCTTCGTATCTATAAATTCAGATAAAGAAGCAACCTCTGCAAATGTACAAATCATTTACAAAGATAAAGGTGTTGCTAAACCAAGTACAACTGTTGGTGATTACCGAAATGATTTAATTGAAGGATTATTCGGACAAATGATAAATTCTCGTTTAGATGAATATACTAATAGTGAAAATCCTCCGTTCATTTATGGTTATAGTTATTATGGAGGAATGTTTGGTAGAGGAAAAGAAGCTTTCCAATCTTTTGCTATGACAGCTGAAGACAAACAACTTGAAGCTGTTAAAACTTTAGCAATAGAAAACGAGCGTGCAAGAAAATATGGTTTTACACAATCTGAGTTAGATCGTGCTAAACAATCTTATCTTTCTTCTTATGAAAAAGCTTATAATGATAGAGATAAAAATAATTCATCATCATATTTAGGAAAATACCAAGTTAACTTCTTAGAAGGAGAAGCTATTCCATCAATCGAATATGAATATAATTTGGTTAAGGAATTGCTTCCTACAATTACTTTGAATGAAACAAATAATTTAATTCAGAATTATATAAATGACGAAAACCGTGTAATTATTTTAACTGGTCCAGAAAAAGAAGGAGTTAAAACACCAACTGAAAAAGAAGTTTTAGCAGCTTTAGACGTTTCGAAAGTTGAAATTACACCTTACCAAGATGTTGCAGTTGCAGAATCGTTAATTAGAACCGATATTAAACCTGGTAAAGTTGTAAAAACTACTAAAAATGACAAGTTAGGCACAACAACTTTACAGCTATCTAATGGTGCAAAAGTAACTTACAAAAAAACCGACTTTAAAAATGATGAAATCTTGTTTAGAGCCGTAAGTTTTGGAGGTAATAATCTATTAGATCTAAATACTTATAAACAAATCGATTTAGCTTCAGGAGCTGTTCCACAAGCTGGAATCTCAGGAATGGATCAAAACGCATTAACTAAATTCAATACTGGAAAACTATATAGAGTTAGTCCTTACATTGGTGGTATAACAGAAGGATTTAGCGGAAATTCAACACCAAAAGATTTAGAATATTTATTCCAAACAGTATATGCTTATTTCACAGATTTAAATTATGATGAAAAAGCGTATGAATCTGAAAAAAATAAATATAAACCATATTACGCTAACATGTTATCTCAACCAGAAATGTTCTTCTCTAAAGAAGTTTCTGATTTCACTTACGGACATAACGAAAGATATATTTCATTCCCTCCAACAGATGCAGATTGGGATAATACCGATTACAAAAAAGCTTATGAAGTTTTTAAAGATCGTTTTGCAGATGCGAGTGATTTTGAATTCTTCTTTGTAGGAAACGTTTCTGACGAGCAAATGAAAGATTTTTCTGAACTTTACCTAGCTTCTTTACCTGCTTTAAATCGTAAAGAAACATATAAAGATTCTGGAATTAGAGCTAAAAAAGGAGTTCACAGAAAAGATGTTTTTAAAGGTAATGATGATAAAGCTACCGTAAGAATTTCTTATTCTGGAGAAACTAAATATTCTGAAAAAGAAGATTTAGCAATGCAAGCTTTAGGAGAAATCTTAACGATTAAATTAATCGAAGAATTACGTGAAAAAGAGGGTGGAGTTTATGGTGCAAGTGCTTACGGTTGGTTAAACAAACTACCTTATGGTTCTTACGGATTCCAAATTGGTTATCCTACAAATCCGGCAGATGCAGACAAATTAATTGAATTGACTTTAAAAGAAGTTGAAAAAATTCAAAAACATGGTCCAGAAGCAAAAGATTTAGATAAATTTAAAGAAGGTGAAATGACGGATTATACTAAAAATCTTAAAGAAAATAGATATTGGTTAACCGTTCTAAACGATGGATTTACGAATCAAGAAAATCCTGAAAAAGCTTTAGATTTTGAAAAGAGATTAAAAGCTATTACAGTTAAAGACGTTCAAGATGTAGCAAACAAATATTTAAACGAAAACAGAATTATCTCTGTTTTAAAACCTGAATCTGCTAAGTAATTTTGAACTAAATTTTAAACAAATAAAAGTCCGATTGAAATCAATCGGACTTTTATTATTTTATACTTATTAAGATTATTTAATCTCAGTTAAGAATGTTTCTTTTGGATGACGAACTTTTTTCATTCCTTGTAACCAGTCACCTTCGTTAGCTCTGTGTCCTAAAGTTAAGATAACTGCACTTTTTAATCCTTTTTCTTCTAAACCTAAAAGTTTATCTAAATCTGCATTAACAAAACCTTCCATTGGAGTAGCATCTACTTTTAAGAAAGCTGCAGTAGTTAAAGCGACACCAAAAGCAATATAAGCTTGTTTTGCTGCGTGAGCCGCTTGAGCATCTTCAGGTAAGTTTAAATATGTATCTTTTAAAGTTTGAACATAATCTGCAGTTGCATCAGCAGGTAAACCACGTTCTGCATTCATATGGTCGTAAATAAAATCAATACGTTCTGCAGTATATTTATCCCAAGAAGCAAAAACTAAAACGTGAGAACCATCAACAATTTGAGATTGTCCGTAAGCAATTGGCTGAATTTTTTCTCTTAATTCTTTATTACTAATTGAAATAATTTGAAAAGGTTGTAAACCAGATGAAGTAGGAGCTAAGTAAGCTGCTTCAATAATTTGGTCAACTAATTCTTGTGAAACTGCTTCACCATTCATTTTTTTAGTTGCGTATCTCCAGTTTAATGCATTTAATATTTCCATGATTTTTTTTCTTTTATTTATACCACAAAAATAAAACATTTTATAGCAACGGTTAGTTAATCTAAATTAATAAATGTTTATTTCGTTTTATTGAATTGATAAATTTTGGTTGGAGTTATACAATAATCTAAAGCAATATCATTTTCAAAAACATCTTCAATTTGTTCTTCAGGTTCAAAGAAAGAAAGTCCAATTTTTATCACATCTTGTTTACATTTTGAAAGAAAAATATCATAAAAACCTTTTCCATATCCAACGCGATTTCCGTTGATATCATAAGCTAAAAGTGGAATAAAAACTACATCTATTAATTTATCATCAATAGGAATTCCTCCAACAGGCTCAGGAATATTCCAATAGTTTTTAGCGATTTTTAAATTATCTGTAAGTAAAACATGATGCATACTTGTTGTTTCAAATTCAGAACGCGATAAAATAACATTTTTATCTTTTCCAGATAAAATCTGAAGTAAAAATTCTGTATCTACTTCTTTATGTTCTACAATAGACAAAAACAAATGATAGTTTTCTAAATTCCAAATAGGAAGTTGTAAAGTATTGTTTGCAATAGCCAAACTTAATTCTTCAATTTGTTCTGAACTTAAGTCTTTACGAAGTTCTTTATATTTTTTACGAAGTTCTTTTTTATTCATTTTCAATTCACCTAAAGGCGTTTCTATTTAATATTATAAAGTTACAAATTAATAAAAACAAAAGATTAATTTAGTAGAGTCAATTTACAATTACAGAAATCAACTACAAAATATGTTACCTCAATTAGAACTTCAAATAAAAACTTTACCAGATGCGCCAGGTGTTTATCAATATTACGATAAAGACGACAAAATTTTATACGTAGGAAAAGCTAAAAATTTGAAAAAACGTGTAAGTTCATACTTCAATAAACTGCACGATAGTTCTAAAACTAATGTTTTGGTTAAGAAGATTGTTTCTATAAAACACATCGTAGTTCCAACAGAAACCGATGCCTTGTTACTTGAAAACAATTTAATTAAAACCTTACAACCACGCTATAATGTATTACTGAAAGATGATAAATCGTATCCTTGGATTTGTGTGAAACGCGAACGTTTTCCGAGAGTTTTTTCAACTCGAAGAATGGTTAAAGATGGCTCTGATTATTTTGGACCTTATACCAACGGAAAAACCGTTTATACGCTTTTAGATTTAATTAAAGAATTATATCCGCTAAGAACCTGTACTTTAGATTTGTCTGTTGCGAATATCAAAGCAGAAAAATTTAAAGTTTGTTTAGAATACCACATTGGAAATTGTAGCGGACCTTGTGAAGGTTTAGAAACAGAAGCAGCATACGATCAGAAAATAAAAGCGATTAAAGATATTCTAAAAGGAAATTTTAAAGAAAACTTGAAAGAATTTAGAGATTTGATGATGAAATTAGCTTCGGAAATGAAGTTTGAAGAAGCTCAGAAAATCAAAAATAAAATAGAAATTCTTGAAAACTATCAAGCAAAATCTACCATTGTAAATCCAAAAATTAGCAATGTAGATGTTTTTACTATCATTTCTGATGAATCGATGGCTTATGTGAATTTCTTGCAAATTTCTCACGGAGCCATAATTCGTTCACATACTTTAGAATTAAAAAAGAAGTTAGAAGAAACAGATCAAGAATTGTTAGAACTAGCAATTATTGAATTACGTGAACGCTTTCAATTACTTTCCAAAGAGATTATTGTACCGTTTGAAATTGAAATTGGTGAAGGTTTACATATAACAATTCCCAAACTTGGAGACAAAAAACAATTGTTAGATTTGTCTGAACGCAATGCAAAATACTATCGTTTAGATCAATTAAAACAAATGAAAATTGTTGATCCAGAACGACACACAAATCGAATTATGGCGCAAATGAAAAAAGATTTACGCTTGCGTATTGAACCAAGACATATTGAATGTTTTGATAATTCAAATATTCAAGGAACCAATCCGGTTTCGGCTTGTGTAGTTTTTAAAGACGGAAAACCAAGTAAAAAAGAATATCGCCATTTTAATATAAAAACAGTTGACGGTCCTAATGATTTTGCTTCAATGGAAGAGGTAGTTTACCGTAGATACAAACGTGTTTTAGAAGAAAACGAACCTCTGCCACAATTAATTGTAATTGATGGTGGAAAAGGACAACTTTCTTCGGCTTTAAAAAGTTTAGGTGAATTAGATTTACGAGGAAAAATTGCAATTATTGGAATAGCTGAACGATTAGAAGAAATTTATTATCCAGGAGATTCGGTTCCGTTATATTTAGATAAAAAATCAGAATCTTTAAAAGTAATACAGCATATTCGTAATGAAGCTCACCGATTCGGAATCACATTTCATAGAGATAAACGAAGTAAAAATGCTATTCAATCAAGTTTAACTAAAATTCCTGGAATTGGAGATAAAACCATGGAAAAATTAATGCTTGAATTCAAATCTATAAAAAGATTAAAAGAAACGCCAGAAAGTGAAATTGCTAAGGTAATTGGTAAGTCAAAAGCAAATAAAGTAATTGAATATTTTAGAACTTCTTAAATTATGAAAAAACTTCTATTTTATCTATTTTCAATTTCATGCTTTGTAAGTTATAATTCCATAGCACAATCTCATCAAGACACTTTGAAAAAACGTCCAAAAGTTGGAGTAGTTTTAAGTGGTGGAGGCGCTAAAGGTTTGGCGCACATTGGTGTATTAAAAGTTTTAGAAGAAAATAATGTAAAAATAGATTATATCGGAGGCACAAGTATGGGAGCCATTATTGGAGGCTTATACGCTTCCGGATATTCTGCTAATCAACTTGATTCTATTTTTAAAACCATAGATACAGATGCGTTAATTCAAGATTTTGTACCCCGAATTTCCAAATCGTTTTATGAAAAAAGGAACGATGATATTTATGCTGTTCAACTTCCTTTTGAAAATTTTAAAATTGGATTTCCTCAAGCTTTATCTAAAGGAATGTACAATTATAATTTACTTTCTAAACTACTTACTCATGTACGTTATGAAAGAGATTTTAATAACCTTCCAATTCCTTTTGTTTGTATTGCTACCGATGTAGAAACTGGAAAACAAGTTGTTCTTAGATCGGGTAACTTAACTCGAAACATTTTAGCATCAGGTGCTTTACCAAGTTTATATACTCCGGTAGAAATAAACGGAAAAGTATTAATTGATGGCGGTGTTGCTAACAATTATCCAATTGACGAAGTCATTGAAATGGGCGCAGACATTATTATCGGTGTTGATGTTCAAGATGAACTTAAAAGTAGTTCAGACCTAAAAGGTGCTACCGACATTCTTATGCAAATTACAAGTTTTGCAATGTATGAAGATATGCCTATTAAAAAAGAAAAAACAACTTATTATATTAAACCAGATATAAAAGGTTATTCTGTTGTTTCGTTTGATCAAGGAAATGAAATAGTAAAGCGAGGAGAAGAAGCTGCTTCGATTTATCAAGATGAGCTTAAAACCTTAGGTAATTACAACAATGAAATCGTAAGAAATATTAAACTAAAACCACAAACAGATTCTTTAAATATTTCAAAAATTCGAATCAATAAACTTAACAATTTTACAGATGGTTATATTTACGGGAAAATTAAAATATTACCCGATTCAAAGATTAGCTTTCACAATTTAAGTACAGGTATAAACAACTTAAATGCCACACAAAACTTCAAAGGCATTTCTTACGAATTTGAAAAAGCATATGATAATTCAGATATATTAATACTTAATTTAAAAGAGAATGAAGTACGTCGCTATTTAAAATTCGGAGTACATTTCGATAATTTATACAAAAGCGCACTTTTGTTTAATATTACTCAAAAGAAACTTTTTTTTAGAAACGATGTTGCTTCTTTAGATTTAGGTTTGGGAGACAATTCAAGATATAATTTCAACTATTTCATTGATAACGGTTATTCATGGAGTGTTGGAATTCAGTCTAAATTATCATCTTTAGACAGAAATATTTACAATCCAAAAACATCAGATTCTTATTTTAGATCAAATTCTCCAATTTCATTAAATTTAGAATATTTAGATATAACTAACAGATTATATATTCAAAATTATCTTGCCGATCGGTTTTTAATTGGAGTTGGATTAGAATATAAATTCAATCAAATAGATATTCCGAATTTAAACTTAACAAAGAATTGGTTAGACAAAAGCCATTATTTAGGCCTTTTTGGAAATATTTTATTAGACACTTATGATAATAAATACTTCCCACGAAAAGGAATTTTGTTTAATGCAGAATACAGAAACTATTTTCATTCGTCAGATTACAACAACAACTTTAATAACTTTTCACAGTTAAATGCTGAAATCGGAGGTGTTAAAACAATTTTCAATAAAGTTAGTGTAGAACTAAAATTTGATTTAGGAATTACTTTAAACAATGAACCTTCATCATTTTTTAAATATTTTTTTGGAGGAAACGGTTTTCAACCCTCACTTAATATAAAACAATTCTATGGTTATGATTTTTTAAGCATTTTTGATGATTCATACATAAGAGGCCAATTCAGAATTGATTACGAAATCTTCAAAAAAAATCACATAAATTTTTCTGGAAACTTTGCCAACATCGGTAAAAACATTTTTGAAAACAGCGATTGGTTACAAAAACCAAAATACACCGGATTTGCCATAGGATATGGTTATCAGACCATTATAGGTCCAATTGAAATTAAACATAGTTGGTCTCCAGAAACAAAAAATCACTTTACAAATTTGAGCATAGGTTTTTGGTTTTAATAATATTTTAAATAAATAAAAAATATACCTTAAAAAACTAGCATCTATTTTGATAATAACAAAATATCTCTATATTTGTTTTTATGAAAAAATGGAACGGACTTTTAGATTTAATCAAATTTTTAATCAAGAGAAATCCTGAGTGATTTGCTATTTAATATAATTGAAAAGAAATATTAATTATGTAATCATCGCTTATGCCACTATATCATAAATTAGGACAAATTCCACCAAAAAGACACACAATTTTCCGTAAACCAAACGGAGATTTTTATTACGAACAATTATTCGGAACTATTGGTTTCGATGGTATGTCTACCAATTCATATCATGAACACAGACCAACCCAAGTAAAAGAAATTCGTAAACAATATAGTGTTGCTCCTAAAATTGCAAAAGCAAATAATATTCAATCATACAGACTTAGAGGATTTCAAGTACCGCAGGTACCAGATTTCTTAGAAAGTAGAAAAGCAGTTTTAACAAACAGCGATTTATCGATTGTTTTAGCTGCACCTACAAATAAATCTGAAGAATATTTTTATAAGAATACAGATTCTGACGAAATGATTTTTATTCATAAAGGAACAGGAACTTTAAGAACCATGTTAGGAAATTTAGATTTCAAATATGGAGATTACCTAGTTGTTCCAAGAGGTATAATCTATAAAATTGATTTTGATACAGAAGATAATCGTTTATTTATTGTTGAATCTCGTTCGCCAATTTACACTCCAAAACGTTATAGAAACTGGTTTGGACAATTGTTAGAGCATTCACCATTTTGCGAACGTGATATTCGTAGACCAGAAAAATTAGAAACACATAATGAAAAAGGAGATTTCGTAATTAAAGTTAAAAAACAAAACGAAATTTTCGAAATGGTTTACGCTACACATCCTTTTGATGTTATTGGATATGATGGTTACAATTATCCTTACGCCTTTTCAATTCACGATTTTGAACCTATTACAGGAAGTATTCATCAACCGCCACCGGTTCACCAAACTTTTGAAACAGACACCTTTGTTGTGTGTTCGTTTGTACCAAGAATGTATGATTATCATCCAGATGCAATTCCTGCACCGTACAATCATAGTAATATAGATTCTGATGAAGTTTTATATTACGTTGATGGTGATTTTATGAGCAGAAATGATATTGCTCCTGGCCATATTTCATTACATCCAGCAGGTATTCCTCACGGACCACATCCAGGAACTATGGAAAAAAGTATTGGTAAAACCAGAACCGAAGAATTAGCAGTTATGGTTGATACATTTAAACCTTTAATGGTTACAGAAGAAGCAATGAAAATTGCTGATGAAAAATATTACCAATCATGGCTTGAATAAACTAATAACAACAAAAAACTAAATAAATTATGTCACAAGAATTAAAATCTGTAGAATTCGGATTAGAAAAAATATTTGAAGGAGCTCAAGACTTCTTACCAATTTTAGGAACAGATTACGTAGAATTTTACGTTGGAAATGCAAAACAAGCAGCTCATTTTTACAAAACTGCTTTCGGTTTTCAATCTCACGCTTATGCAGGTTTAGAAACAGGGATGCGTGATAGAGCTTCTTATGTTTTAAAACAAGATAAAATTCGTATCGTTTTAACAACAGCACTAAATTCACAATCTCCAATCGGTGAGCACGTTAAAAAACACGGAGACGGTGTAAAAGTAGTTGCAATGTGGGTTGAAGATGCTCGTTATTCATATGAAGAAACGGTTAAACGTGGAGCAAAATCTTTCATGGAACCAACAGTTTATTCAGATGAAAATGGAGAAATTGTTCAAGCAGGAATTTACGCTTACGGTGAAACTGTATTTATGTTTACTGAACGTAAAAACTACAACGGACTTTTCATGCCAGGTTATAAAGAATGGAAATCTGATTACAATCCAGAACCAGTTGGGTTAAAATATATTGACCACATGGTTGGAAATGTTGGATGGAACCAAATGAATACATGGGTAAAATGGTTTGAAGATGTAATGGGATTTGTTAACTTCTTATCTTTTGATGACAAACAAATTACAACAGAATATTCAGCATTAATGTCAAAAGTAATGGCAAACGGAAACGGAAGAATTAAATTCCCTATCAATGAGCCAGCTGAAGGTAAAAAACGTTCTCAAATTGAAGAATATTTAGATTTTTACGAAGGTGAAGGTGTTCAACATATTGCAGTTGCAACAGATGATATCCTTTCTACTGTAGCTGAAATGAAACGTCGTGGAATTGAATTTTTATCAACACCACCACAAGCTTATTACGATGCAATTCCTGAGCGCTTAAAAGATCACATGGATAAATTCAAAGAAGATATCAAAGAATTACAAAAGTTAGGAATCATGATTGATGCTGATGAAGAAGGGTATTTATTACAAATTTTCACTAAACCAGTAGAAGATCGTCCAACATTATTCTTCGAAATTATTCAAAGAATGGGAGCACGTGGTTTTGGTGCTGGAAACTTTAAAGCTTTATTCGAATCAATCGAGAGAGAGCAAGAGTTAAGAGGAACTTTATAAAAAATTAAGCATTCACTAACCAAATTAAACTATTGTTAAATTATTGTTAAATGTATTCTACCGATTTTCAGAATTAAAAAATTGGCATACATTTGCACCCACAAAAATAAGGTCGTCATAAACCTTATTTCTGTAATAAATTTTTCATAATTTATAGTTTTTTGGTTGGTTAATAGCATAAAAACTTAGTCATGTAAATGGCTAAGTTTTTTTGTTTTATATTTGGAATGATAATTGTATTTCTCAATATCATTTAAAACTAAACTTATGAGAAAAATAATATTTATACTACTTTTAATCCTACCTTTTTTACAATTAAATGCACAAAACTCTGCATTTCAATCGGGTGAAAATCTTAAATATAGAATATCATATGGTCTTGTAAATGCAGGATTTGCAACTTTGAAACTTAATTCTACAACTTACAATGGGAAAAAAGTTTTTCATTCGAAAGGACATGGATACACATCAGGTGTAACAAAATTATTTTTCAAAGTAAATGATGATTATCAGTCATACTTTAATCAAATTAATGGAGATTCGTACAGATTCATTAGAAAAATTGACGAAGGTGGTTACACCAAAAATCAAGAAGGTTTTTTCGATAAAAAAAAGAATTCGGTTTTAGTAAAAGATTATAAAAACAATTCAGAAAAAACATTTACAGTTCCTAATAATATCCAAGATATATTATCGGCTTTCTATTATTTAAGAAATCATGAAAAAATAGCATCACTTAAAAAAAATGAAACTATTGAAATAGATATGTTCTTTGATGATGAAACTTTTAAATTTAAATTAAAATTCATGGGAAAAGAAGAAATTAAAACTAAATTTGGCAAAATAAACACTTTAAAATTTAGACCTTACGTACAGTCAGGTCGTGTTTTTAAGGAAGATGAAAGCTTAACTATGTGGGTTTCAGACGATGAAAACAAAGTTCCTATCAAAGTTCAAGCAAGCTTAGTAGTCGGTTCATTAAAAGCCGAATTAATAGAATACAGTGGATTAAAAAATGAAATAGTTTTCAAAAAATAATGGAAATAACTACAAAACAACATGAAAAAATAGATGCTTTAGATCAAAAATTTAAAGCAATTGATCAAAAATTAGATACACATTTAGAAGGTTTACTTTGGCAAAAACCAATTACATATTGGGATTACATACAAACAGACGCTCTTTTAAATTTACAAATTCAACGTTCTACGTTACCTGATGAAATGGTTTTTATCATGTATCATCAGGTAAACGAATTATTATTTAAAATGATTTTATGGGAAATGGAACAAATCTGTCACCATGAAAACATTTCAACCAAATTCTTCACAGAAAGATTAAATAGAATATCGCGATATTTTGATATGCTAACAACATCTTTCGATATTATGGGTGACGGAATGGAAGTTGAGCAATATTTAAAATTCAGAAATACGCTAACCCCTGCAAGTGGTTTTCAAAGTGCTCAATATCGTTTAATTGAATTTGCTTCAACAGATTTAATCAATCTTATTGATATTCGATATAGAGAAACAATAGACAGAAATACGCCGTATGAACATGCTTTTGAACATTTGTATTGGCAAGCTGCAGGTAAAGATTATCGCACGGGTAAAAAATCATATTTAATTAATGAATTCGAGAGAAAATACAAAAAAGAATTTATTGATTTTATGCAAGTATACAACACGATAAATCTTTGGCAAATTTTCAAAAAACTGCCGCAAGATGATCAACAAAATGAAGAATTGCGTGCCGCGATGAGACATTACGATAAAACAGTTAACATTACTTGGGTAATGGGACATTTCAAAGCTGCAAAGAAATATATTGAAAGTGAATCTGGACCACAAGAGGCAACCGGAGGAAGCGATTGGAAAAAATATATGTTACCTGAATATCAACGAAGAATTTTCTTCCCGGAATTATGGTCAAAAGAAGAATTAGAAAACTGGGGGAAAGACTGTTTATAAAAAATGAATTATTTAAAATACATAAGCGTTTGCTGTTGTTTATTATTATTTTCTTGTGATAAGAAAATTGAAAATAATGATGAGTTAATTACTATAGATTCAACAGAAATTGTTAAGCCAGAATACGGCTTTGGTTTTGAACTGAATAATTACAGAGTAGAACGTGATACAATAAAAAGAGGAGATAATTTAGGATTAATTCTGGGACGTCATAATTTTGATGCTACAGAAATTCATTACATTGTAGAAAAAGTAAAAGATTCATTCGATGTAAGAAAAATTAAAGCTGGGAATATTTTAACTTTATTGAAAAGTAAAAGTGATCCACCGAGTCTTGAAGTTTTAATTTATGAACCTAATAAAATGGGGTATAATGTTATAGATTTCAGAGATTCAACTCAAGCTTATACAGTAAATTATCCTGTAACATATAAAACAAAAACGATAGCTGGAGAAATCGATGGTTCTTTATCAACTTCAATTTCAAAAGCAGGTTTAGATTCAGGTTTAGCAACAAAACTTGCAAATTCATTTGCTTGGACTATTGACTTTTTTAAATTCCAAAAAGGTGATAAATTTGCTTTATCTGTAAAAGAAAAATATATTAACGATTCTATTTATGTTGGTACTGAAGAAATTTTAGGTGCTTATTTCGAATATAAAGGAAAAGATATCTATGGTTTTCCTTATTCAAAAGATGGTAGTCAAAAACCTGATTTTTTTGATGAAGAAGGAAAACAAATGAAAACCATGTTTTTGAAAGCTCCTTTAAAATTCTTTCAAATTACATCTAAATTTTCAAAAAATAGATTTCATCCAGTTCAAAAAAGATTTAAAGCTCATAACGGAACAGACTATGCTGCACCACATGGCACACCAATTATGGCAACTGCTTCAGGTACTGTAATTCAAACTGGGTATACTTCTGGAAATGGAAATTTTGTAAAAATAAAACATAACGGAACTTATAGTACACAGTATCTGCATATGTCTAAAATATTAGTAAAAAAAGGACAATATGTACAACAAGGACAAACCATAGGTAAAGTAGGAAGTACTGGTTTAGCAACAGGACCGCATGTTTGTTATCGATTCTGGAAAAACGGAGTACAAGTTGATCCATTAAAACAACAATTACCAGTTTCGGAACCAATGAATAAAAATGAATTGCCGAAATATTTAGAACATATCACACCAATCAAAAAAGACTTAGACACAAAACTTACTGAAAAATTTAAAGCATAATGTTTGAAAACACAAATCCTACTGGGACAGTAGCCTGGCATAAATTGCGAGATCATTTCTTTGAAATGCAATCTGTTAAAATACAAGATTTATTCGCAGGAGATACTGAAAGAGTAGAAAAATTTCATATTCAATGGAACGATTTTATATTAGATTTTTCTAAAAATAAAATTGAACAGAAAACATTAAACTTACTTATTGAGCTAGCTAACGAAGTTTCATTAAAAGATGCAATCAAAGCTAAGTTTTCTGGAAAATTTATAAATCAAACAGAAAAAAGAGCTGTATTACATACAGCATTAAGAGATAAAAATTGTCAAGAAGAAGTTGCTGTTACACTTAAAAAAATTGAAGAATTCACAAATGATGTAATCAGTGGTAAGTTATTAGGTACTTCTAATAAAAAATTTACAGATGTTGTAAATATTGGAATTGGCGGTTCAGATCTTGGTCCAAAAATAGTAGTAGAATCATTAGTCGATTACAAAAATCATCTAAATATTCATTATATTTCAAATATTGATTTCGATACTATTACAAGAAAACTAAACGAAATTAATCCTGAAACAACATTAATTATAATTGTTTCCAAATCATTTGGTACAATCGAAACTTTAAAAAATGCTGAAATTGTAAAAAACTGGCTAATAAAAAACGGTATGAAAACTGAAAATCATATTGTTGCAGTTTCTTCAAATTTAGAAAAATCAATAGCTTTTGGTATTAAAGCTGAAAATATTTTCCATATGTGGGATTGGGTTGGAGGAAGATTTTCATTATGGAGTGCCGTTGGCTTGTCTATAAGTTTAAGCCTAGGCTTTACTAATTTCAAACAACTTTTAGAAGGTGCTTATGAAATGGACGAACATTTTAAAGAAACTCCTTTTAATAAAAACATTCCTGTTGTTTTAGCATTGCTTTCTGTTTGGTATAATAATTTTTTCAATTATGAAACCGAAGCTATAATTCCATATTCTGATAATATGAAATCTCTCCCTGCATACTTACAACAAGTGATTATGGAAAGTAATGGCAAAAATATTAATAGAGATGGAATTCCTGTTAATTACGAAACGGGAACTATTATCTGGGGGGAAGTTGGAACAAATTCACAACATGCTTTTTTTCAACTATTCCATCAAGGTACAAAAGTAATTCCAACTGATTTTATTGGTTTTATTGAACCTTTTAATAAATCAGAATTACACGATTTACTAATGGCTAATTTCTTTGCACAGACTGAAGCGTTAATGAATGGAAAAGACGGAGGAATAATTGCAGAAAATAACGAAAACGATGAAAATGCTGCATTTAAATCATTCAAAGGTAATAAACCTTCAAATACAATTTTAATTAAAAAATTAACCCCGAAAACACTTGGTTCTTTATTAGCTATGTACGAACATAAAACATTTGTTCAAGGTGTAATTTGGAATATCTATAGTTTCGATCAGTTTGGAGTAGAATACGGAAAGAAATTAGCAGAAAATATTTTTAGTGAAATTAAAAATAATGATATAGGAATACATGATTGTTCAACAACCTTTTTATTAAAGAAATATTTGAACAACTAAAATTATAAAGAGATTATAGTATATATAATCTCTTTTTTATGCTTCAAAAAATAAAAAAACCCTAAATAAAATATTTAGGGTTTTTAACTTGGAGGCATCGAGCGGATTCGAACCGCTGTGGACGGTTTTGCAGACCGCTGCCTAGCCTCTCGGCCACGATGCCTTGTGTATTACGAGTGCAAATTTACTACATTTTTTTAAATTACAAAACCTTTTTAAAAAATTATGATCGGCTTTCTTGCATTAAAATGGTAACTTGCTCAACATCACCACCGATTGGAGGATTAATTTTTGAAACTTCTAAAACAATTCGTGTTACTTGAGGAATTTCCTTGAAAGTACGATCGATAATACGTTTAGCAACATGTTCTAAAAGTTTTGATCGAATAGCCATTTCTTCAACTACAATTTTGTTCAAATGAACATAATCTACAGTATCTGCTAATTCATCTGTTTGTGCTGATTTTTTTAAATCTGCTTCAATTTCTAAATCTACACGGTAATCAGATCCAATTTTACTTTCTTCAACCAAACATCCATGATTAGTAAAAACACGAATATTTTTTAATTTGATAATTCCCATTTCTTTAATTTATATTTCCAAAGTTAGTGTTTTTTCGTGCAAAAATCTATATCAAATAAATCAATAAAATTTGGTAAATTTGTATTCTTAATTCAAGAATATGTCAACAAAAGAAAAATCATTGAATTTCATAGAACAAATCATCGAAGAAGATCTTAAAACTGGTTTGTCTCAAGATAAGTTACGTTTCCGTTTTCCACCAGAACCAAACGGATATTTACACATTGGTCATGCATCATCAATCTGCTTAAACTTTGGTTTAGGTTTAGATTATAATGCACCAGTAAACTTACGTTTTGACGATACAAATCCTGCTAAAGAAGAGCAAGAATTTGTTGATGCAATTAAAAAAGACGTAGAATGGTTAGGTTTTAAATGGGATAAAGAAGTATATGCTTCAGATTATTTCCAACAATTATATGATTGGACGGTTGAATTAATCAAAAAAGGTAAAGCTTACGTTGATAGTCAATCTTCTGAAGAAATTGCAAAACAAAAAGGAACTCCAACACAACCTGGAGTAGATTCACCTTACAGAAATCGTTCTGTTGAAGAAAACCTAGATTTATTCGAAAGAATGAAAAACGGTGAATTCAAAGAAGGGGAGCATATTTTACGTGCTAAAATTGACATGACTTCAACAAACATGTTAATGCGTGATCCTATCATGTACCGTATCATCAATGCTTCTCACCACAGAACAGGTGACAAATGGTGTATTTATCCAATGTACGATTGGGCTCATGGTGAAAGTGATTATGTAGAACAAATTTCACATTCATTCTGTACGTTAGAATTTTTACCTCACAGAGAATTGTACGATTGGTTCTTAGATCAAGTTTATGATGAAAACCAAGTTCGTCCGAAACAACGTGAATTTGCTCGTAGAAATTTATCACACACCGTAGTTTCTAAACGTAAATTATTACAATTAGTACAAGAAAACCATGTAACTGGTTGGGATGATCCGCGTATGTCTACCATTTCTGGAATGCGCAGAAGAGGATATACAGCAGCTGCTATTCGTAACTTCGCTGATACAATTGGAATTGCTAAACGTGATAACTTAATTGATGTTTCGTTATTAGAATTCTGCGTTCGTGAAGATTTAAATAAAATTACAGACCGTGTAATGGCTGTTCTTGATCCGGTTAAATTAGTTATTACTAATTATCCAGAAGGACAAGAAGAGTGGTTAGATGCAGAAAATAATCCTGAAGCAGAAGAAGTAACTTACAGAAAAGTACCTTTCTCAAGAGAATTATACATCGAAAGAGATGATTTCTTAGAAGAAGCTAACAGTAAATACTTCCGTTTAACTTTAGGAAAAGAAGTTCGTTTAAAAAATGCGTACATCATTAAAGGTGAAAGCGTAGTTAAAGACGAAAACGGAAATATCTTAGAAATTCATGTAACTTACGATCCTGAATCAAGATCAGGTAGTGGAAGTGAAGCTTCTAAAAGAAAAGTAAAAGGAACTATTCACTGGGTATCAATTCCTCATGCAATTCCTGCTGAAATTCGTTTATACGATCGTTTATTTACTAACGAAAATCCAGACGGAAATAAAGAAGTTGATTTCAAAGAATTCATTAATCCAGAATCTTTAAAAGTAATCACTGGTTATTTAGAACCAAGTTTAAATACTGCTAAAGACGGAGATAAATTCCAATTCCAACGTTTAGGTTATTTCGCTGTAGATAAAGATTCTACATCAGAAAAATTAGTTTTCAATAAAACCGTAGGCTTAAAAGATACTTGGGCTAAAATTGAAACGAAATAAATAATTAAAAAAGATTTTTGAGTGATTCCGATTGCTAAAAAATCTTTTTTTTATTAACTTTAATGAAAATTAAACTATAAATAAAAAAATTATGGGAAGAACAGGTGGAACAATCGTAGCAATATTAGCTGGAGCTGCAGTAGGAGCAGTTGCAGGAATTTTATTAGCACCAGATCAAGGTTCTAAAACTCGTAAGAGATTAGGAAAAGGAATTAAATCTGGAGGAGATGAAATTGCACATAAGTTTGATGATTTAAAAAATCAGGTCAAAACTATAATGAATGCAAAAAAAGAAGATTTAGAATCAACTATTAATACTTACGTTGAAAAAGCGGGTGATAAAACTGAAAATGTAATTGAAGTTTTAGAAAAAAAATTAGCTGAATTAAAAAAAGAAGCTAAAGAACTTAAATCACAATCTAAATAATTAAAATGGATTTAAATAAAGAATTAAAAGAAGACTTTGAAAAAATTAAAGTTGATGCTAAAGCTTTTATAGACCAAAACATTGAATATTATCAATTATTAGGTTTAAAAATAAGCTGTAAAGCCTTTAGTTTAATACTAAAGATTTTTCTTTTAGCTCTTTTTCTTTCTATAGCATTACTTTTCATATCAATAGCAAGTGCATTTGCTTTAGGTAATCTATTAGAAAGTTACACTTTAGGTTTTTTAATAATTGGTGGAATTTATTTATTAGTTACAGCAATTGTTTATTTGAATAGAAACAAGTTAATAGACTTACCGGTAATTAAAAAGTTATCGGAAATGTTTTATGAAAATTAATTTTAAAATTTTTAATGTATGAAACGTACTTTTAATTCTTACGAAGAAATAAATAGAGAGTTAGAAATTTTAAAAATTGAAAGAGAAATTAGTTTTCACAAATTAACCCAATCTACTTCAAGAATTACAAATAATTTTACTGCTCCAAATTTATTAAAATTAGGTTTTAGTAATTTAGGTAGTTCTTTAGGAAAATCTAATCAGTTTAAAATTTTTGTATTTACATCTATTTTAAAATTCATTATAAGAAGAATTTTTAAAAGGAAATAAATAACTTTTAAATATTAAATTAAACAATGAGCTCGATATAATATCGAGCTCATTGTTTTTAAATTTAGGCTTATTTCGCTCTCCTAGATAATGTCATTTTAAAACTACAGTTGTTTTTAGAAAAAGCAGTTTAAAAAAGGTCGTTTTTTTTTCCTATTTTTATTGCCACTAACTTAAACTAAAATTATGATTAATAAAAAGGTAGCTAACGCACAAGAAGCATTGTTTGATGTGAAAGACAATCAAACAATTATGTTGGGTGGATTTGGTTTATGTGGAATTCCTGAGAATTCTATTACCGAATTAGTTAGAAAAAATATCACAGGCTTAACATGTATTTCTAACAATGCTGGAGTTGATGATTTCGGATTGGGATTACTACTTCAAAAACGTCAAATCAAAAAAATGATTTCTTCATACGTTGGAGAAAATGCTGAATTTGAACGTCAGATGTTAAGTGGTGAGTTAGATGTTGAATTAACTCCACAAGGAACTTTAGCTGAAAAATGTAGAGCAGCACAAGCAGGAATCCCAGCATTCTTTACTCCAGCTGGTTACGGAACAGAAGTTGCAGAAGGTAAAGAAACTCGTGAATATAACGGTAAAATGTACGTTTTAGAAGAAGCTTACAAAGCAGACTTCGCTATTGTAAAAGCTTGGAAAGGTGACGAAGCCGGAAATTTAATTTTTAAAGGAACTGCTCGTAATTTTAATTCTTGTATGGCCGGAGCTGGTAAAATTACTATTGCCGAAGTGGAAGAATTAGTACCTGCAGGAACTTTAGATCCAAACGAAATTCACATTCCAGGAATTTATGTAAAACGTATTTTCCAAGGTGAGAAATATGAGAAAAGAATTGAACAACGAACTGTTAGAACAAGATAATTATGGCTTTAGATAAAATAGGAATTGCGAAACGTATTGCAAAAGAATTGCAAGATGGTTTTTATGTAAATTTAGGAATTGGAATTCCAACTTTAGTTGCTAATTATGTTCCAAACGGAATGAATGTTGAATTTCAAAGTGAAAACGGAGTTCTTGGAATGGGTCCTTTTCCTTATGAAGGTGAAGAAGATGCCGATTTAATCAACGCGGGTAAACAAACCATCACTACGTTGCCAGGTGCTTCATTCTTTGATTCTGCAATGAGTTTTGGTATGATTCGTTCACAACATGTAGATTTAACAATTCTTGGCGCTATGGAAGTTTCTGAAAACGGAGATATCGCTAACTGGAAAATTCCAGGAAAAATGGTTAAAGGAATGGGAGGTGCGATGGATTTAGTTGCATCTGCAGAAAATATTATTGTTGCTATGATGCATGTGAATAAAGCAGGAGAATCTAAAATATTAAAAAAATGTACTTTACCTTTAACAGGCGTTGGATGCGTTAAAAAGATTGTTACTGAATTAGCAGTTTTAGAAGTAACTCCTAAAGGATTCAGATTATTAGAAACGGCTCCTGGAGTAACAGTTGAAGAAGTTATCGCTGCAACTGAAGCAGATTTAATTATTGAAGGAGATATTCCAGAAATGGACATTTAATCAATTTAATTAGTTGAAAAATGAAGTTTGAAGAAGAAATTAAAAAAAGACTTTTGCAGCAAGAAGCAGAAGAGCTTAAAACTCCTATTACCAAAGAACCTGTTGCATTTATTGTAAAACTCGCATGCACTTTGGTTAGCTTAATTGCAATTGTTTATGTTGCAATTATTGCCGAAAGTATTTTGGTTCCATTAATTATTGCTTTTCTTGTAGCTATGTTACTGGTGCCTTTTTCTGATTTTATGGAAAGAAAATTAAAATTTTCTCGTCTAATAACTTCATTTATTTCACCTATAGTTTTTTCTTTATTTGTTCTTGGAATTGTTTTTTTCATTGGAAAACAAATCGTTAGTTTCACTAGTGATATTCCCGAATTTGAACAAAAAGTTATTACTCTTTTTGATCAAGGTACAGATTATGTAAGTGAAAAATTCGGCATAACTAAACAGGCTCAACTTAATTATATCAATAAAGAAGCTGTTTCTACTTTAGAAAAGAACTCAAAAATTTTAGGCGGAATTATTATTTCATTCACAACCGGAATAGCTTCAGCGGCATTTGTTTTCCTATATGTATTCTTTTTCTTATTATACCGAAAACATCTTGTAAAATTCTTAGTTTGGTCTTTTCGTCCAGAACAAAAAGAACAAGTTAGAGATACTGTATATGCTGTACAAAGTATCATAAAACAATACATTTTTGGATTGTTACTTCAAATGACATTTATCGCAACAGCTTTAATAATCGCATTCTCTATCATTGGAATCAAATATGCAATCCTATTTGCGGTTCTTTGTGCAGTACTAAATCTAATTCCTTATGTAGGAATTTTCTCGGCCACTATTTTCGCAGCAATGGTAACTTTAGCAACTGGTGAACCTATAGATGCACTTTGGCTATTTATATCTGTAATTATTGTAAACACCATTGATAATAATGTGGTTACTCCAAAAGTAATTGGTTCTAAAGTATCTTTAAATGCTTTTGTTGTTTTCTTTGGATTAATCGTTGCAGAAAGTATTTGGGGAATTGCAGGGATGTTCTTAGCCATACCTACATTAGCTATTTTAAAGGTTGTTTTTGACGCCGTTTTAGAATTAAGACCCTTCGGGTTTCTTTTAGGTGAAGACGATCAATTAACGCCTATTTTCGATAAATACTATAAAGACGATTATGAACGAAATTATGGATCTAAATCTCAAGAAGGTAAAATTGATAAAGTGTCAACAAAAACTGATTCAGAAAATAATGAAGAAATAAATTAAACGAAAAAAAGCACCTTTAAAAAGGTGCTTTTTTTCGTTTAATTTTTAAAACTATATTGGACCAATAGTAAATATAAGTCTCGCACTATAGTTATCAACAGGAATTGTCACAGAAACACCAGATAATCTTAGCGCAACATTAATATTATTAATACTTAATAAGTTTGCGACAGCATAAATTTTAAAAAAATCTGTATCTGTACGTCTTCAAACTAAATTGGACAGTTTCTTATAGAAATTAAGATAGTGTTTGGTTTATAAAATTAGTATTTTT
>NZ_CANRNX010000024.1 GCF_947632075.1 uncultured Flavobacterium sp. | reverse complement strand
TCCTTTACCTGAGTTTCAGATAAAACGGGATTCAAAATGAAAACAGTTTCATAATGATTCATAATAATAAAATTTAAATTGTTATAAATTGGGTGCAAAGATACTTTTTGATTTTCAATTTTCAAAACTTTACACCTTATTTTTAATAGAAATCTACACTAATTGTAGTTTTAATAGATCGGTAAGCTCCAATGGCTTCGAAACTCTTTATAGATTTTCTAATCTCATTTTTCGTTTTAACCAACGGAGCATTAATCGGTACCTTAATTAAAATAATACGAATGTATTGATTTCTTATTCTATTTACTGATGGTTCTTCCGGACCTAAAACCGGCATCTCTAATTGGTTCTTCAATAAATTATACAACCAAAAAGAACCTTCTTTTAATTTTTGATAATCTACATGTTTTAACTGCAAACGAATTAATCGATAAAATGGCGGATATTTAAAATTCAAACGTTCATACATTTGTTCTTTAAACATCGCTGCATAATTATTTGTAGTTACCTGCTGAATGATATTATGGTATGGATTATAGGTTTGAATGATTACCTTTCCTTTTTTCTCCTTACGTCCTGCTCTTCCTGAAACTTGTAATAACATTTGAAAAGCGCGTTCATGTGCTCTAAAATCAGGAAAATGTAAAGCGTTATCTGCAATTAAAATTCCTACCAAAGTAACATGATCAAAATCTAATCCTTTGGCAAGCATTTGAGTTCCTACCAAAATATCAATCTCTTGATTTTTAAAAGAATCTATCAACTTCTCAAAAGCGTATTTACCACGAGTGGTATCTTGATCCATACGTGCAACCACTTTATTAGGAAATAATTCTTTTACTTCCATCTCAATTTGTTCGGTTCCGAAACCTTTTGTAGTAATATCAACACTATGGCAAACGTGACATTTAATTGGTTTAGCCATAGTATATCCGCAGTAATGACAACGCAAATGCTCTTGGTATTTATGATAAGTTAAACTCACATCACAAGACGGACATTGCGGAACGTGACCACAAGTTAAACATTCTAAAACCGGAGAATAACCTCTTCGGTTCTGAAATAAAATAACCTGTTCGCCTCTACTTAACGTTTGATTAATTTCATCTAAAAGATCAATACTAAAATGACCTTTCATTTCTTTTCGTTTACTTTTTTCTTTAATATCTACCAAAACGATATCTGGTAATTGCCCATTTCCAAAACGTTTATCTAAAGTTACTAATCCAAATTTATTTTGATAGGCATTGTAATAACTTTCTAAACTTGGCGTAGCAGAACCCAAAAGTACTTTAGCACTATGCATTTTTGCTAAAACAATAGCAGCATCTCTTGCATGAAAACGTGGAGCCGGATCTTGCTGTTTAAACGAAGCTTCATGTTCTTCATCAATAACCACAAAACCTAAATTTGAGAACGGAAGAAAAATAGAAGAACGAGCTCCGATTACCACCTTTGCTTTTTCAGAATTCTGATTCACTTGACGCCAAACTTCTACACGTTCATTCGATGAATATTTAGAATGAAAAACAGCCACCTGATTTCCGAAATGTTTGGTTAAACGCTGAACCAATTGCGTGGTTAATGCAATTTCTGGCAACAAATAAAGCACTTGTTTTTCTTCTAACAAAAACTGCTCAATTAGCTTTATATAAATTTCCGTTTTACCTGAACCTGTTACTCCTTTTAACAAAGTAACATCGAACTTTTCAAAGGATTCATTAATTTGATTGAAAGCCGTTTGCTGAAAATCACTTAAAACAATTTCTTGATTTTCAACATCATTAAAAATTACACGATCTTGAGCTAACGTATATTCAATAAAAATATTTTTACTAATTAATCCTTTTAAGACAGCAGCTGAAACATCCGCTTCTTCCAACAACGATTTAACTAAAATTGGCTTTTTATCTAAAGTTTTCATCTGAAAAAACTTCATTACTAAAGTGCGTTGTTTTTCTGAGCGAGAAAGTATCTCTAACAAATCTTTCAGTTTTTCAGGCGCATCAAAATCGTCATGAAGCTTAATATATTTAGCCAATTTGGGTTTATAGGTTTCAATCATTTCTTCATTCAGAACAATAATTTCTTTTTGAAGTAACGATTGAATAATTGGGAAGATATTCTTCTTATTCAGAATGGCAATAATTTCTTCAATCTTCAATACAGCCTGACTTTGAAAAGCTTCATATAATAGAAACTCATCATCAGATAATTCTGAAATTAAAACTTCTTGTTTTGGTTTATAAACCACAATGGTTTCGCTTTCCAACAACAAAGCCGAAGGAACTGCGTTACGGTAAACTTCGCCTAAACCACACATATAATATTCTGCCAACCACTGCCAATGTGCAATTTGCTTTTCATTTGCGATGGGTTGCGAATCTATAATTTCTTGAATTTCTTTAGCTTGATAAGTAACCGGCGGATTGTGATGTTTTTCAACCACTAAAGCGGTGTAAACCTTACTTTTTCCGAAAGGAACAGCCACACGCATTCCAACTTGTATATAATGAAATTCGTTTTCATTTACTTCGTAAGTAAAGGTATCGGCAAGCGCCAAAGGAACAATAACGTTAATAAAAAATTGCATAATGAAATTGGTGATTCAAGAAAAACAAAGATAACACAAAATAAAAAGCACTTCGATTTCCGAAGTGCTTGAAATATGTTTTTAATACAAATTACATTCTAATCCAAGTTTGAGTTCTTCCCAAAGCCTGAATCCCAACGTAACCACGAACATCTAATTTATCTGATCCGTTTAATTTCAACACGCATTTATATTCTTTACCAGACTGCGGGTCTAAAATTTTCCCACCAGAATACTCATTTCCGTCTTTTTTAATTCCTTTGATAATAGTTAAACCATTAATTGGTTTATTTTTATTCTCTCCTGAACATTTAGAACAAACAGCAGTTTTATTAGCTGTTAAAATTTCAATTACTTTTCCGTAATATGTTCCGTTTGATTCTGTAATTTCAACAATTGATTTAGGTTGACCATTTTCATCAACTGTTTTCCATTTTCCTGTAACACTTTGTGCCGAAATAGAAATTATTCCCAAGAAAAAAGTTGCCAGTAAGTAAAATAACTTTTTATTCATAATTTATAGTTTATCGTTATTACTAATATAATTATTTTTCTTTTTCAATTTCAAAATAGTTGCATTTAAATCAAAACCTAATAATAAAATCATGCAATTAATCCAGATATAAATCATTACAACCAAAAGTGTACCGATAGATCCATATAATTCGTTGTATTTAGCAAAACGCAAAACATAAACTCCAAATCCATAAGAAGTTAAAGCTATTAGAATTGTTGTAAAAACAGATCCGTATGAAAAAAAAGACATGCTTTTAGTTTCTTTTGTACCGAATTTATACAACATGGAAACTACAACAAGAATCATTGAAATTACAAAAACAGTTCGAGCAATATTTCCTATCAAAGGAACTGTAGAAACTTGCATTAAATATTCTACAACTAAATAAACAGCTACAGATAAAATCATAATTATCGATAAAACTACCGATAAACAAACTGCTACAATATATTGCCTTATAAAGCTACGTGAATTGGTTATGTGATAAGACGATTCAAAACCGCCAATAATTGCATTTACT
Source organism: uncultured Flavobacterium sp. (assembly GCF_947632075.1). Lineage (GTDB taxonomy): Bacteria > Bacteroidota > Bacteroidia > Flavobacteriales > Flavobacteriaceae > Flavobacterium. The sequence goes on along the minus strand of NZ_CANRNX010000024.1, from coordinate 27,425 downwards.
CCATTTGCCATTAAAAAAACAGACATGATTACCCCAGTAGAAATTAAACTTTTGTAACTATTATTCATAATATCAAGCAAAATAGTTTCGATCGCTCCGTAGGTATTTGGAGGCACACTATCTTCTACGAACTGAAGAAAGTCTTGTTGAAAATTCTTTAAAGGAATATACGGAATCAGATTTAAAATGAAAAGTGCAAACGGAAAAAGCGCCATAAAAAAACTAAACGCAATGGAACCAGCGCGATAAGAAAATGCACCTTTTACAATTCCATAAATATACATTTCCAAAAGTTCATAAAGCGATAAGCCGTTTAAACCCGGAAGTTTTATTTTTTTTGAAAATACCACTAATTTATTCACTAATGGTATTTTCATTAATTTATTTTCAATTGTTTTAGACAAATTTTTAATGCTAAAAAATTATAAAACTGCTTTTAAACTTAGATCCATGTTGTAAACAGAATGTGTTAAAGCACCAGAAGAAATATAATCAACTCCACAAAGCGCATAATCACGTATTGTTTTCTCGTTTATGTTTCCAGACGATTCCGTAAAACATTTACCATTAATTAAAGCAACTGCTTTTTTAGTATCCTCAAAATTAAAGTTATCAATTAAAATCTGATAAATTCCATCGTTTTCTAAAATTTCTGCAATTTCATTTAAATCACGAGCTTCAACAACTATTTTCAAATCTTTATTCTCGTTCTTTAAATATTCTTTGGTTTTATTAATTGCTTGGGTAATTCCACCTGCAAAATCAATATGATTGTCTTTCAACATAATCATATCATACAACGCAAATCTGTGATTTTCTCCACCACCAATCTTTACTGCCCATTTTTCAATAGCACGAATTCCCGGAGTTGTTTTACGCGTATCTAAAATCTTAGCTTTCGTACCTTCAACCAACTTCATAAACGCATTAGTTTTGGTAGCAATCGCACTCATTCGTTGCATGGTATTTAAAACTACACGTTCAGCCTTTAAGATAGATTGTGATTTTCCGGTAACATAAAAAGCGATGTCGCCATATTTTACAGGAGTTCCGTCTTCAATTAAAACATCAACTTCCATTTCTGGATCCACGTAGTTAAAAATCATTTTAGCAAAATCTACACCGGCTAAAATACCATCTTCTTTAACCAAAAGTTTTGCTTTTCCCATAGCATCAGCCGGAATACAAGCTAACGAACTATGGTCGCCATCACCAACGTCTTCGCGGATAGCATTTTCTAAAATTAATTGTAATTCTTTATCAAATTGTTCTTTCGAAATCATTTCAAACTATTTTAGGCTAAAATACAAAATGTTTTAAAAATTATTGCTTAAAAACTCTCATTTTGGCAATCCTTCCACTACGTTTCAGGTCGGGCTGTTCGCACTCGCTTTTTCCAAATTAAAATTTGTAAAAGAGCTCAAACAAAGCTTCCATCCCTTTTGCGAGATTGTGCAATAAAAAACGTTTTATATTTTTCCATTAAACTTAATTCCAACACTAAACCAACGACCCGGCATTGGAACCGCACCCGCTTCAATATAGGTTTTATCGAAAATATTTTGCGCATCAACATAATAATTAAAGCTTTTATGTTGATACGAAACACGTAAATCAGTTAAAAAATAATCTTTATACGAAATGCGTTCGTTATATCTATTGGCAATTAAAGCCGTAAAATTAGAATTTGACCATTGTAAAATGTTCACCAACTGATGACGGAAATTCTCTATTTTATATTTCGAAGAATTATCTGCTCCTAAACCTTCCATTTTAGGAGATAAATAGGTGTAAGCTAATTTAAATTTCCAATCGTTTTTATCTGCTTTTAATCGATAATCAAAACTTGCATTAACTCCGGTTGTTCGTAAACTCCCAACATTATTTGCTTGCCAAGGAACATCAGCAGTTAGTCGTGTCCAATCTATAAAATCATTAATATCTCTGTAAAAAAGAATAGCTTTGGCGTTGAACTTATCATTTTCAAACTTAAAACCGCCTTCATACTGAATGGCTTTTTCTGAAATTAAATTCGGATTTCCGATATTCCCTGGACGCTGGTCTAAATATAAATCGGTAAACGAAGGAATACGCTGACTTGCACCGGCACTTGCAATAAATTTAAAATCTGGTTGAATTAAATAACTAAAATCCAAACCTGGGAAAACTTGCCAACCAAAAACCGAATTATAATTGGTGTAAGCTCCAACAGTTAAATCGATATTTTTAATTTCTAATGCTCTGAATTCAGCATAAAAACCATAATTTTCACGTTCGTGTTCACCAATATTACTTGAGTTAATTTGTTCATAACGACCTTCGGCTCCAAAACCAAATTCACCGTAATCTACTTGATAATTCGCATTCAGTTGCGCATTTAAACTATTTGAGTAATGTTGACTTCTGGCTACATCTAAATTATGTCGGAAATAGCGATAATCATCATAATTATATCGGTAACCCACTTGTGGCAATAAAACCAATCGGTCGTTTAAACGATGTTTAGATTGTACAGCAATCATTGCAGTTTGTACAATTTCTTTAGCTTCTTTATCTCCTGGCGAAGCATAAAATCCATTCGCTCCAAAATTAGAATTTACGTAACCTGCTAGCAAATTGAAGTTGTTATTATCGTTTGCCTGAAAATCGGCCTGATAAAAAACTTTATTGTTGTGATAAGCGGTATTGTATCGATAACCACTACCCGATTCATGTGAGCCAAATAATTGTTGTTGGAAATTTTCTTTAGCTAACGTAACACCAAGTTGCAAACCACGTCCGTTAAACATTTCGTTGGTTTCGTTTTCATCTTTCTTAAAGTTGGTTCCTGCAAATACATTTGCAAAAAACGAATTTTCAGTTGGCTTTTTGGTAACAATATTAATTGCACCGGTTAAACTGTTAACTCCGTAAATTCGAGCAGCCGGACCTTTTAAAATTTCAATTCGTTCAATTGCTTCTGTTGGAATTGGAATATTTAAAGAATTATGAGCCGTTTGGTGGTCTGAAATTCGGACTCCATTTAAAAGAATTAAAGTTTGCTCAAAACTTCCGCCATCGATACTAACATCTGCTTGCGTCCCGAATGGCCCACGTTGACGTATATCAATCCCAGAAACATAAGTCAATAATTCATTAATAGATTTTGCAGGTAAATCTTGAATTTCTTCAGCAGTAATTACACTTACATTTCTGTTTTGTTCGGTAAACGGAATCGAAATTCTATTACTCTGAATTACTAACTCATCAAGAGTATTATTGTTTTCTTGTGCTTGCATTACAAATGGTAAAAGAAAAGCACTTAAAATAACCTTCTTCATATTTAAAATTTATGGTAGTTAAAACTATAAAAAAAACACCAATCAAGTTATTCTGTTATCATTTTTACAAACTTTTAATTCCAAAACCAAAAAAAGCTACCATTTTCTCAATAGAACAAAAAAAGTCCAACTTTAATGTTGGACTTTCATATTTTAAATTCAGAATAAATTATTGAGCTAAAGCTTCTTTAATTCTTCTAAATGCTTCAATTAACAATTCTTCGCTTGTTGCATATGATAAACGTATACAATTTGGGTTTCCGAAAGCATCACCAGTAACCGTTGCAACATTAGCATATTCTAATAAATACATAGATAAATCGTTTGCGTCTTTAATTTCAACTCCGTTTAATGTTTTTCCAAAATAAGAAGAAACATCAGGGAAAGCATAAAAAGCTCCTTCAGGCACATTTACCTTCAATCCTGGAATTTCGTTAATTAAACCAATTACTAAATCTCTACGTTTGTGAAACGCTTCAACCATATAATTCAAAACACTAGGGTCTGCTTCTAAAGCAGTAATTGTTGCACGTTGCGCAATAGAGTTTGCACCACTTGTAACTTGCCCTTGTAATTTTGTACATGCTTTTGCGATAAACTCTGGCGCTCCGATGTAACCAATTCTCCATCCTGTCATAGCGAATGCCTTAGCAACTCCGTTTACAGTGATTGTTCTTTCAAACATTCCAGGAATTGAAGCGATGCTACAGAAAGTTCCAGAGAAATTAATGTGTTCGTAAATTTCGTCAGAAACAACGAAAATATTTGGATACTTAGCCAAAACCTCAGCTAAAGCAGTTAACTCTTCTCTATTATAAACAGAACCAGATGGATTACATGGTGAACTAAACCAAATCATTTTAGTTTTAGGTGTAATTGCTGCTTCTAATTGAGCTGGTGTCATTTTGAAATCAGATTCTACAGAAGTTGCAACTTCAACAGGAACTCCTCCAGATAATTTAATAATTTCTGAATAACTTACCCAGAAAGGAGCAGGAAGAATTACTTCATCACCTTCATTAATCATTGCTTGTGCAATATTATAAAGAGATTGTTTTGCACCTGTAGAAACTACAATATTTGCAGGCGTATAATCTAAACCATTATCGCGTTTAAATTTCAAAGCAATTGCTTGCTTTAATTCTACGTAACCATCAACTGGCGAATAGGTACTCCAGTTTTCATCAATTGCTTTTTTAGCAGCTTCTTTAATAAAATCTGGCGTATTAAAGTCAGGCTCACCTAAACTTAAACTAATAATATCTTTTCCTAAAGCCTTTAACTCTCTGGCTTTAGCTGCCATTGCCAAAGTTTGTGAAACAGACAAGTTATTTATTTTTTCTGATAAATGGTTTGTAGTCATTTTTAATTGTGTTAATTGTTCAAAGGTAAATATAAAAGTGAATTTATTAAAGTGATAATTCTAAAATTAATGATATAAAACGTACTTTTGTGCAAATTCAAATTTATGAAGGATATTTTACGTTATTTTCCCGATTTAACAGAAAATCAGGTAAAACAATTTGAGATGCTTGAGGTTTTATATCAAGATTGGAACGCAAAGATTAATGTAATTTCAAGAAAAGATATAGACGAATTATATACAAAACACGTTTTACATTCGTTAGGAATTGCAAAAATCATGACTTTTAAACCAGGAAGTACAGTTATGGATGTTGGAACCGGAGGTGGTTTTCCAGCTATTCCGTTAGCTATTTTATTTCCTGAAACTAATTTTTATGCAGTAGATGTAATTGCAAAAAAAATTAAAGTTGTTAATGAAGTTGCAACGGCAATTGGTTTAACAAATCTAAAAGCTGAGCAAAAGCGCGCAGAATTGGTTAAAGAAGAATTTGACTTTGTAGTTAGTAGAGCCGTAACAAATATGCCCGACTTTGTGAAATGGGTAAAAGATAAAACGAAAAAGAAAAACAACCACGAGTTAGAAAACGGAATTCTTTATTTAAAAGGTGGAGATTTAACTGAAGAATTAAAAGATTTTCCGAAAGCTACCTTATATGATTTAGCTGATATTTTCGAAAACGATTTCTTCGAAACTAAAAAAGTAGTTCATTTACCTTTAAAATATAAAGTATAAGTCCTTAAATTTTAAGGACTTATTTTTTGTATAAATTCAAAAAGGCATCATTTACATTTTGAAACTTAAATTTATACCCAAGTTTTTCTGTTTTCTCGGCACTAACTTTCTGACTATCTGTTACCAAGTGATGCATTTCTCCAAGAACCAAGCGTAAAATGAAAGTCGGAACTCTTGGAAGCCACATAGGTCTTTTTAAAACTATTGATAATTCTTTTAAAAAATCACTCTGAATTTTAGGATTTGGTGCAACTCCGTTTATTATTCCAGAAATATTATGATTCATTCCAAAATAAAGTATTTCTACTAAATCATTAATGTGAATCCAAGAATACCATTGTTTTCCTGAACCAAGCAAACTTCCTACGTAAAATTTCATTGTTTTGGCAAACTGAGGTAAAGCTCCTTCAGATTCTGACAAAACCAAACCAAAACGCACTATTAATGTCTCTATATTAAGTTGGTTAAATTTTTTATTTTCCGCTTCCCATTCTTGACAAACTTTTCCTAAAAAATCTGTATTAAATTCTGAACTATCTTCAGAATATAATTCAGTAAAACTATTCTTATAAATACCAATTGCAGAAGCACTAATAACTTTTTTTACACAATTTTTATTTTCAGATAAAAGCTTAAATAGAGTTTTAGAACTATTAATTCTACTTTGCAAAATTGCTTGTTTGTTCTTTGAATTCCATCGACAACTTATAGATTTTCCGGAAAAATTAAAAATATAGTCAACTCCTGAAATACAATTTGAATCAATTTCAAACTTATCGGGGTCCCAATAAAATCCTTTATAATTAAGTTCGGAAACTATTTTTTGTTTTGAAGTTGTTAAATAATTGACTTCAATATTCTGTTTTAAAAGCAATTCAGTTAACGCGCTCCCAACAAAACCAGTAGCACCAGTAATTAATACTCGCATTATTACTTTACTTTAATAGTCCATTCGAAATTCATTTCAGAAACTTGATCACCTTGTTCGTCTACTCCAATAGATTTCATCCAAAATTTTTGCCCTTCGCTAGTTTCAATTGCTCTCTCAATTGCTTCTTTTACCTTATCGCCTTCGTTACAAGTAAACAAAATTTTACCGGTTGCTTTTTTTGTATAAGTCCCGTTATTGTTTGCTACAAGCATTGAAATACGTTTGCCAGAATTTTGAACATGCAACATTACTAAAGCTCCAGTAGATAACTCTGCAGCCATAGCCTGAACGGCAAAATACATTGATTTAAACGGATTTTGATTGAACCATTTGTGCTTTACATTAACTACACATTGTTGTGTATTTATAGAAGAAACTCTAACCCCAGACCAATATGCTGAAGGTAATTTTATAAATAAATAGCTATTTAATTTAGATGGAGTAAATTTCATAATTATCTTAATTTCAACTAAAATACAATTATTTTTTTGAAATACTTCTAAAAAAACATTTGTTAATTTTTTGTTAAATATTAGTACTATGTAATACAAAATACCTGCTTTTATTCATATCTTTGTTTAACAATTAGAAAGATATCTATCATTAAAAATACGTTCTATGAATATTGAAAACACAAAAGCTCAAATGCGAAAAGGTATTTTAGAGTTTTGTATTCTTTCTTTATTAAAAGATAAAGATTGTTATACCTCTGAAATATTAGACATGTTAAAAGATGCAAAACTATTAGTGGTTGAAGGAACCATATATCCACTTTTAACGCGTTTAAAAAACGATGAATTATTAAGTTATCGTTGGGAAGAATCAACTTCTGGGCCACCCAGAAAATATTACAAACTAACAGATCAAGGTGAAAGCTTTTTAAAAGAATTAGCAATAACTTGGAATGAGTTGGCAAGTGCAGTTAAACAAATAACCGAAAAAAATGAAAACAATGAATAAAACAGTAACCATAAATATAGCAGGATTATTTTTTCATATTGATGAAGATGCGTATAATAAATTAAGTAACTACTTAGATTCTATCAAAAATTCATTAAATACCGAAGGTAAAGAAGAAATTATCAACGATATTGAAAGCAGAATTGCTGAAATATTCACTGAAAAAATTGACCCAAAAACTGGAGTTATTAGCATGACTGATGTAGATAACATTATCCAGATCATGGGACAACCAGAAGATTATATTTTAGATGATGAAGATGCAAAAGAGTATTATTCTAAAGAAACTTTTGAAAATTATGCTAAAAGACCACGAAAATTATTCCGTGATGGTGAAAAACGTGTTTTAGGTGGTGTTTTATCTGGACTTGCAAATTATTTTAATATTGATGTAGTTTGGATTAGAATTTTATTCATCATCTTATTCTTTGTTTACGGAATGAGTATTATTATATATCCTATTTTATGGATCATAATTCCAAAAGCAAAAACAGTTTCTGATATTTTGGAAATGAAGGGTGAACCGGTTAATATTTCAAACATTGAAAAGCAGGTTAAAGAAAATATCAATCATTTAGGTAATAACATTAAAAATATCGACACCAATAAACTAAAACAAGCTGGAACAACGGCAGGTGAAGTTATTCAAAAAATAATAGGAATTACTTTAATTTTCTTTGGTAGTATTTTTATCATAGGATCTTTCATTATGCTTTTTGCTTTGAATACTCTTACAGACGCAGATATTAATGGCTTTCCTGTACAAGAAGTAATCAATCTTGGATTACCAGAATGGAGTGTAATTCTATCAATTTTCACTCTTGCATTTATTCCTGCATTAATTATCTTTATTATAGGTCTAAGATGCTTTTATAAAAACATGAAATATGTTTCATTAATTTCAATTCTACTTGGATTTATTTGGGCTATTGCTTTAATATTTTTCTCTGTTGTAATGATAAAAGCAGAAACTAAAAACGATGCTGTAAGAAAATTAATTGATGATTCAAGCAAAGTGACTGTGGTTAAAAAATCATTAAATCACATTCCTAATGACACTTTAAATATTGATTTTGTAAGAGATCCTAGGTTTTATGGTTTAAACGATACTTTATCAAATAAAAAAGTTTTTATTGAACAAGATGAAATTGAAATTGAAATTAGATCTACAACTAACAACGATGCTTATTTTGAAATTGTAACAGAAGCAGAATATTCTAAAAATGGCTCAATCACATTAAATAACGGAAACGGAAATGCAACTTTTACAGAAATACCAAACATGTTAGAATATTATTCAAAAATTGATAACAATTCTATTGAATTGGCTAACTCTTTATTAGTTGAAAAAAACAAATCAAATAATTATAATAATTCTGTTAAAATTATTTTATATTTGCCTTATAATAAATCAATTAGAATTAATAGTGACTCACGTTCATTATTTGAAAACGACCATCAAATTAAACCTGGTGTGAATTATTATAAAGTTGAAGCTAACAATTTACAATGTATTAGCTGTATATAAAACAAATGACTAACCAAACCAATAATAAATTATGATACTTCTAAACCTAATTAAAATTATTGTAGATTTTTTTACAAACTTAATTTTAACTTTTTTCTAAATTTAAAATTTAACTCAAATATTACTCAATAAATAAAAAACCGATTAGAATAAACTAATCGGTTTTTTAGCATTTTGAATTTTAAAATGCTTAACCAAACATCTTTTTGATTTGATTTTCTATATCTTGGATATTCTTGAACTGCTCAAAATCTAAATCTATTTTTAGTGATTTTAATTTTTTAGTGATTTTTAATATTAAATCTATAGGATCGAATTCTAATCCAAACATTTCTTTATTAAAATCTAAACCAACCAAAAAACTATCGTTATAAATCCCCACACACCAATCTTCAATAAATGAAGCAATTGAAACTTCATTCACTTTAAAATCAGACCAATCTTCTATGCAACAAGATTTAGCTAAATCTTCATCACTCCAAAAACAAAAAACAGTAACTGGTTCACCCGAATCTGTACTAAATTGATTTGAACCACATAAAGCAAATGCATCTTTACTTTCCATACTATAGACAACACCATTTTCACAAATTGTGTTTACAAAGTTTTTTAAAATTTCATTTGATTGTTGCTCGGTCATGATTCCATTATTTATAATTGCAAAGATACTATTTATCTGTATTAATTTAAGTCTGGTAAATTATTGATTATAAAATTTATCTATTTTTGTCTTCTAACATAGGTACAAATCTAAAGTCACCAAATTCATGCTGCTCGAAATGCGTTTCAGATTTTCGAATTAACAATGTCATTATTTGTTTTTCTTCTCCTACCGGAATTACCAACCTTCCTCCTATTTTTAGTTGTGCCATCAAAGGCTGAGGAATATATGGCGCACCAGCAGTTACAATAATTCCATCAAAAGGAGCGTCTGCTGCTAATCCTTTATAACCATCTCCAAAAGAAATAACTCTTGGTTTAAATCCTAAAAGAGGTAAAAGTTTAGATGTTTTTTTATACAATTCTATTTGACGTTCAATAGTAAAAACCTTAGCTCCCATTTTGCATAAAACAGCAGTTTGATATCCAGAACCTGTTCCAATTTCAAGAATTTTAGCATCTGGATTTACTTCTAATAATTGCGATTGAAATGCAACAGTATATGGCTGTGAAATGGTTTGTCCGGCACCAATTGGAAAAGCTTTATCTTGGTAAGCAAAATCTTCAAATCCCGACTCTAAGAAAAAATGTCGAGGTATTACCTGCATGGCTTTCAATACATTAATGTCATGAATTCCCTTTTGTTGTAGTAAACTAACAAGCTGATTTCGAAGTCCTTGATGTTTGGCAGTATCTCTCAATTCTAATCTATTTTTTCTTTTCAAAATTAAGTATAATTTCATCATAAAGCTACAAATTAAGCAAGCTTAAGTTAAGTTTGTTCTAACTTTCACAACCCAAATGATTTCCATTAAATAAATATACTTTACATTTGCATTAAATAATATTTCTATGCTAAAAATTGGAGTTTTAGGAGCAGGACATTTAGGTAAAATCCACTTAAGATTGCTTAACCAATCAGAAAAATATGAATTAGTAGGATTCTATGATCCTTTTAAAGAGAATGCAGAAAAAGTAGCTGCAGAATTCGGATACAAAGCTTTTGATTCTATTTCAGAATTAATTCAAGCAGTAGATGTAGTTGATATAGTAACTCCAACGCTTTCTCATTACGATTGCGCTGTTGAAGCAATTAAAGCAGGAAAACATATCTTTTTAGAAAAACCTATTTCAAATACTGTTGAAGAAGCTGAAAACATTATTGCTTTAGCTAAAAAATATAATGTAAAAGGACAGGTTGGGCATGTTGAACGTTTTAATCCAGCTTTTAAAGCAGTAAAAGACAAAATTCAGAATCCAATGTTTATTGAAACGCATCGTTTAGCTGAATTTAATCCACGTGGAACAGATGTTCCTGTGGTTTTAGATTTAATGATTCACGATATCGATGCCATTTTAAGTGTTGTAAAATCTAAAGTTGTATTTGTTCATGCAACTGGAACCGCTGTTATTAGTGATTCACCGGATATTGCAAATGCAAGAATTGAATTTGAAAACGGATGCGTAGCTAATGTTACTTCAAGTCGTATTTCAATGAAAAACATGCGTAAAGCACGTTTCTTCCAAAAAGATGCTTACATATCAGTTGATTATTTAGATAAAGTTTGTGAAGTTGTAAAAATGAAAGACGCTCCAGAAGTACCTGGCGATTTCGATTTAATTTTACAAAATGCAGAAGGAGTAAAAAAACAAATTTATTATGATAATCCGGATGTACCTGCTAATAATGCTATTCTTGATGAATTAGAAACATTTGCAGATGCTATCAACAACAATACCACACCTATTGTTACTTTAGAAGACGGAACAGAAGCTTTACGAATTGCACATAGAATTATTGATTGTTTTAAAAATTAATTGAAAAAACTTATATTCGCAATCTATTCTAATTAATAAACCAAATAATGAAAAATATTGCAGTAATTGGAGCTGGAACTATGGGTAACGGAATTGCTCATACTTTTGCTCAAAAAGGATTTAGAGTTTGTTTGATTGACATTAGTGAAAAATCTATTGAAAGAGGAATGAATACAATCATTTCTAACTTAGATCGTATGATTGCTAAAGGAACAATCACTGAGGCAGACAAAAAAGCTACAATCGAAAATATCATCACTTATACAGATATTAAAGATGGTGTTGTTAATGCTGATTTAGTTGTTGAAGCTGCTACAGAAAACGTAACTTTAAAATTAAACATCTTTAAAGAATTAAGCGAAGTTTGCAACGAAAACGTAATCTTAGCATCAAATACATCATCAATTTCTATTACGCAAATTGCTTCTGTAGTTAAAAATCCAGAGCGCGTAATCGGAATGCACTTCATGAATCCGGTGCCAATTATGAAGTTAGTTGAAATCATTCGTGGATACAATACTACAGATCAAGTTACAAAAACAATCATGGATTTATCTGTGAAATTAGGAAAAACTCCAACTGAAGTAAATGACTACCCAGGATTCGTAGCAAATCGTATTTTAATGCCAATGATTAACGAATCTATTGAAACATTATACAACGGAGTTGCTGGAGTACAAGAAATTGATACAGTTATGAAATTAGGAATGGCACACCCAATGGGTCCATTACAATTAGCAGATTTCATTGGTTTAGATGTTTGTTTATCGATCTTAAACGTAATGTATGACGGATTTAAAAACCCTAAATATGCACCTTGTCCACTATTAGTAAACATGGTAATGGCAGGTAAATTAGGAGTTAAATCTGGAGAAGGATTCTATGATTATTCAGAAAGCAAAAAAGCTGAAAAAGTAGCTAAAATGTTTTCATAAATTATAACTCTAAAGAAATTTAGATAAAAGACGATTGAAGTTTCTTCAATTGTCTTTCTATTTTATATATATTTGAAATATGGCAAAAATAACCCCTTTTAAGGCAGTTCTTCCAACAGCAGATAAAGTAGCATTAGTAACCACTCGTTCATATGATGAGTATAGTGCGACTGAGCTTGCTTCTTGGTTAGATTTTAATCCATTTTCTTTTTTACATATTGTTAATCCGGCATATGTAAATCAGCAAAAAATTGGAAATAACGAACGTTTTAAAATGGTTGCAAATAAATACAACGATTTTAAACGCAATGGAATTTTAGTAAAGCAGGAAAAACCTGCCATGTTTTTATATAAAATAGAAAGTAAAAAACAAACATTTGTTGGAATTATGGCTGGAACTTCGGTTTCTGACTATAATGAAAACAAAATTAAAAAACACGAAAATACTTTAGAATATCGGGTGAATACGTTGAAAGATTATTTTAAAATAACGCAATTCAACACCGAACCAGTTTTAATGATGTATCCAGAAGATGCTACACTTGATCAATGGATTCAAAACAAACAAAATCAAACTCCACTTTATGATTTTTCAACAACAAACAGAGAAAGACATACTTTGTGGATAATTGATTCAGAAGATGAAATCAACTTCATTACTAAAACTTTTGAATCATTTGAAAATTTATACATCGCAGACGGACATCACAGATCGGCATCTGCGCAATTGTTACATCAAGAAAATTCAGATGAAAGTAATTCGAATTTAAATCATTTTATGAGTTTCCTAATTTCAGAAAACAACATAAAAATCAATGAATTCAATAGATTAATTCACGATTTAAATAATCACACAACAGCAGATTTTCTTGCTTTAATTTCAGAAGAATTTGAAGTTACAAAACGTGAAGAGCAAATATGGAAACCAACTCAAAAATTTGAATTCGGTATGTATTTAGACGGAAACTTTTATTCTCTAAAACTAAAAAAAATTCCAAATTCAAGTAATAAATTAGAAACCTTAGACGCGCAATTGTTATATGATAAATTATTAAATCCTATTTTAGGAATTGGCGATTTAAGAACAGACAGCCGTATAAACTACATTCCCGGAAATAAAAATTTACTCGAAATGATAGAGAAAATTGATAACGGTGAATACAAAGTTGGTTTTAATTTATTTCCGGCTTCAATAGAAGAAATTAAATTCTTAGCAGATAATAATTTAACCATGCCACCAAAAAGTACTTACATTGAACCAAAATTCAGAAGCGGTTTAATTATTTACGAACTTTAATTTTTATTAAAATGTCAATACAAACAAATTTACTTGAAATAAAAAACTCATTACCAAAACACGTAACTTTGGTTGCTGTTTCTAAAACCAAACCTGTTTCTGATTTGCAACAAGCTTACGAGGTAGGTCAACGTATATTTGGTGAGAACAAAATTCAAGAAATGACAGAAAAATGGGAACAACTTCCTAAAGATATTCAATGGCATATGATTGGGCACGTGCAAACCAACAAGGTAAAATATATGGCCGAATATGTACATTTAATTCACGGTGTTGATAGTTTAAAGCTTTTAATTGAAATTAATAAACAAGCTAAAAAACACAATAGAATAATTCAGTGTTTATTACAAGTTTATATTGCTCAAGAAGAAACAAAATTTGGTTTAAACGAAGCTGAAGTTTTAGAAATTATACATTCAGAAACTTTTAAATCATTAGAAAATATAAAAGTGGTTGGTTTAATGGGAATGGCTTCTTTTACAAATAGTGAAGAAATTATACAAAACGAATTTATTACCTTGAAAAACATTTTCGATTACGTAAAACCTTACCAACTAACAAATTGCTCATTTGAAATTCTTTCGATGGGAATGAGCGGAGATTATAAAATCGCTATCGATTGCGGAAGTACAATGGTTCGTATTGGAAGTAGCATTTTTGGAAGTAGATAATATAAAAAAGAACTCGTGTACGCAATTATAGATATTGAAACAACTGGCGGACAGTACAATGCTGAAGGAATTACCGAAATTGCCATCTATAAATTTGATGGTGTTGAATTGGTAGATCAATTCATCAGTTTGGTAAATCCAGAAATTCCTATTCAACCTTTTGTAGTAAAACTTACCGGAATAAATAACTCGATGTTACGTACAGCTCCAAAGTTTTACGAAATTGCAAAACGTATTATTGAAATTACGAAAGATTGCATTATTGTGGCTCATAACGCATCGTTTGATTACCGTATTTTAAAAATGGAATTCAAACGTTTGGGATATGACTATATGAAACAAACTTTATGTACCGTTGAACTTTCTAAACAATTATTACCTGATGTAAAAACATACAGTTTAGGAAAATTAGTTCGTTCGTTAGGAATTCCAATTGCAGATCGTCATCGTGCAAGCGGAGATGCAATGGCTACACTTAAACTCTTTAAACTATTACTTTCTAAAGACACCGAAAAAACCATTCTTAAAACTTTGATTAAGAATGAAATTAAAAACGGCATTTCACCTAAATTGTTAGATATTTTAGAAAATCTTCCTACAACAGTTGGTATTTTTTATATTCATAACGAAAAGGGTGATATCATTTTAATTGGAAAAAGTAACAACATCCGCAAAAAAATAAGTCAGTATTTTACTGCCGATACAAAGATTGGAAAACGCATTCAAAATGATGTTTTCACAGTAACTTTTGAAGAAACCGGAAATGAATTAATTGCCTTGCTAAAAGAACGAGAAGAAATAATTCATAATAAACCATCACTTAATAAAGTTCAAAGAAAATCGGCCTTTTTATTCGGGGTTTATATTGATAAAGATGTAAAAGGTAAATTGCAGTTAGAAGCAAGAAAAGTTGATGGTAGAAAAAAAGATGTGCAACTTTTCAAAAATCAACAAGAGGCCTTAGCATATATTCAAAAAACTAATAATGAATTAGAAAACTTTTTAGATTCAGAATTAACTTTAAACGAATACAATACCGCTTTCACTAATCATTTTAAAAACCTTGAAGATTCTTACAAAAATATTATCGTAAGTATGAAAGGAAGAAATATTTCAGAGAAAAGTGCTTTAGTTATTGAAAATGGTGAATTTAAAGGATATTGTTTTTACGATTTAAATTATCAGATTTTAAAACCATCTGTTTTAAAAAATATTATGGTAGCAATGCCAAATACAAAAGATTCTAAAAACATAATAAAATATTATCTTTATAAGAAAAGTGATTATAAATTAATTTCTTTCTAAATGAAAAGGATAAAAACGAAATACGAAATCTTAAGACAAGAAATTTACATCATAATTTATGGTGATAACACAGTTTTAGGACGTTTATTCAATTTATCATTACTTGTTGTCATTTTTTTAAGTGTCATCCTGATAATGTTAGATTCAATGAAAGGAATTGGTCAAAAATACCATGACTTTTTTTATGTTTTAGAATGGATTGTAACTGTTTTCTTTACGATTGAATACATTTTACGAATTATTTCTAACAAAAATCCCAAAAAATACATTTTTAGTTTTTACGGAATTATAGATTTAATTGCTACGTTACCAATGTATTTATCGTTTATAATTCCTTCAACAGCATTTTTAGTTGCCTTTAGAGCTTTACGCCTTTTAAGATTGTTTGCAATTTTAAATTTAATGCCAATCATAGGACAACAATCACATTTGAAAGAGGCCTTAATAGCAAGTAAAAATAAAATCATTGTTTTTATATATTTTATCGTAGTAGTATCAATTGTTTTAGGAACGGTGATGTATTTAGTAGAAGGTCCACACAACGGATTCGAAAATATTCCTACAAGTATTTATTGGTGTATTGTAACCTTAACAACAGTTGGATATGGTGATATTGCTCCAGTAACTCATTTAGGACAATTAATTGCTTCTTTCATTATGATTATGGGATATGGAATTATTGCTGTACCAACAGGAATTGTTACTGCTGAATATTCAAAAGCTTCAAGAATTAATCCAGAGTTAGAAGATAAAAAAACTTGCCCAAATTGTAGCAGATTCATCTATGAAGATGATGCAAAATTCTGTTCTGCCTGTGGTACAAATTTAGAAAATGAACAAAAATAATTATGTCATAATAGTAGTTGGTCCAACAGCAATCGGAAAAACTGCTTTAGCTATTGAGTTAGCAAAACATTTTCATACGGAAATTACATCTTGCGATAGCCGACAATTTTATAAAGAAATGGAAATTGGAACTGCGGTTCCTAATAAAGAAGAGTTAACATCTGCTACACATCATTTTATTCAGAATAAATCAATTCATGAAAATTACAATGTAGGTGATTACGAACGAGAAGTTCTTTCCCATTTAGATAAGTTATTTAATGAAAATAACATACAAATTGTAGTCGGAGGTTCAGGTTTATATGTTGATGCAATATTAAAAGGGTTTGATAATTTTCCAGATGTAGATGAAAATGTTCGAAAAGAAATTGAACAAAAATATGACGAATTAGGAATTGAATATCTTCAAGATGAATTGCAAAAATTTGATTCTGATTATTTTAATAAACTTAAAGAAGAAAATCCTCAAACATTAGTCAATCAACAAAGAATGAAACGTTTTGTAGGCGTTTCAAAATCAAGTGGCAAACCCTATTCTTCTTTTCTTAATAAAAATGAAGGAAAACGAAACTTCACTCCTATTTTAATTGGATTAGATGCAGACAGAGAAGAAATGTACAACCGAATTAATAAGCGAGTTGATATCATGTTAGAAAATGGTTTACTTCAAGAAGTTGTAAGTTTATATTCTAACAAACATTTAAATGCTTTACAAACTGTTGGTTATCGAGAAATCTTCACTTATTTAGATGGTGAATTTGATTTAACTTTTGCTATAGAAGAAATCAAAAAAAATACACGTAGATTTGCTAAACGACAAATGACATGGTTTAAAAGAAATGAAAATACTAAATGGTTTGATTATAAAACCAACATTTCTGAAATCATCAATTACATCAATTTACAACTAAAATAATGCCCATTTCGCCCAATTTCAAATCCATTTACACCAAAAAATGGGAAATATTTATTTCACAATGTAGCTCTAATTCAAGTTTGAGATACACAGAATTGAGTAATCTTTTTCAACTAACTGCTGCAAAACATTCAGATTTAGGTGGAATGAGTTACTTTGAAATGCAAGAAAACAACCAAGCTTGGGTATTAAGCAGAATGCGTTTAGAAATTGAGCATTTACCAATTTGGCATGAAGAAATTGAAGTTAAAACTTGGATTGAAAGTTTAGATGGAATTCGATCTGTTCGTAATATTCAAATGATTCAAAACGGAAAAGCAATTGCCGGAGCATCGAGCTTATGGGTGGTATTAAATACTGAAAGAAAACGCCCAGAAGTAATTGCAATTAATCACGATCATTTAACTAAACATCCAACTTTAAAAGCAACTGAGAGCGATTACAATAGAGTTGATTTAAATTTTGACACTAAAAAAGTTGCTAATTATAAAGTTAAATATTCAGATTTAGATATTGTTAAGCATGTAAATAATGTAAAATATTTAGAATGGTGTTTAGATTGTATTCCTTTAAATATACTTGAAACAAATGCCATTAAAGCATTAGACATGAACTATCTAAGTGAATTGAATTACGAAGATGAGGTTTCAATTGAGATCTCAGAAATTATAGAAAATTCAATCTATTTATACATAAAAAAAGAAAATAAAATTAGTTTTGCTCTAAAAGTTGAAATGTAATATATTCGATTTTTATACAAACAAAATTAATTTATGAAAAAAGTATTTATTCTAGCTTGTTCAATATTGTTCGCTCAATCAATTTATTCACAAGAAAATTCTGATACTAATAAAAATGATATGTATTTAGGTCCTGGTTTTGGATTAGACTATGGAGGAATTGGCGCTAAATTTGAATATAATCTTACTAATAATATAAATTTATTAGCAGGTTTAGGTTATAACTTTGTAAATTTAGGCTGGAATATTGGAGCTGCTTATAATATTAATATAAGTAATAAGTTTTCGTTAAAACCAACAGCAATGTATGGTTACAATGCAGCACTTCGAGTAGAAGGAGCTCCCCATTTAGACAAAGTTTCTACTGGAGCCACATTTGGTTTAAGTGCAGATTTAAAGTTTAACGAAAAAGGAAAATTGAATTTTGGCCTATTTTTTCCAATTCGTTCTAAAGAGTTTACTAATCATTATGACATGGTTAAGAATAGTTCTTATGTTGAAATGAAAAATTCGTTATCATCTGTAACATTTAGTATTGGCTATAATTTCAAACTGAATTAAAATTTAAAAAAACAAAATCCGAAGCTTATTACTTTCGGATTTTTTTGTGCTTTATTTTAAGACATAATCATCTATAAACTTAGATATAATTTGATTATTTTTGTTAGACACAAATTCTATAAAACAGTAATGAAAAAGCTACATTTTTTTGCATTTCTTTTAGCTCCATTTTTAATCACATCTTGTATTAAAGAAGAAGAACCTGATACAAATGCAGATATTTTAGAAGCTTATATTCCGCAAGAATATTTAAAAACCGACCCAATTATCACCAATAATTCTGTTGAATTTAGAGTTAAATCAAATGTAGATTTAACAAATCAATCTCCTATTTTCATTTTATCTCCAAACGCAACAATCGATCCTATAAATGGAACGGTTAGAGATTATTCAAATGCACAAACAGCTGTTGTTTCTGCACAAGATCCTAAATGGAAAAAAACGTATACTATTACGTTTAACGTAGATGAATTAAGTACAAAATATTTATTTGATCATGCAGAATTAACCGATAAAGACCGTTATTACCGGTTTTATACTACAGGTTCAAATGGTGATAAAATATATGATTGGGCAAGTGGTAATTCTGGTTACGTAACCGTTGCTGGAAATAAATCACCAAACGAATATCCAACAACAATAGCTGAAGGTAGAAACGGTGGATTAGCAGCTAAAATGCAAACAGTTTATACGAGTTCGTTTGCAGCTGCAACAGGAAATCCGATTGCAGCAGGAAACTTATTTTTAGGAAGTTTTAAAACTAACATTTTAAACACGCTTAAATCTACAAAAATGGGATTACCTTATTCTGGTCCACTTCCAAAAAAATTGCGTGCTTTTTATAAGTACAAAGCTGGAAATGAAGTTCGAAATGAAGATTACGACATAGTTCCAGGTGCGAAAGATACCTTTGATATTTACGCTATTATTTTTGAATCAAGAAGTAAAGATAATTTTTTATATGGCGATCATGATTTTATTGATCCAAGAAATGTAGCTATAGCAAGAATCAGTGAAGCACAAAGGTTAGAAACAAACAATTGGAAAGAAGTCGAATTTCCATTTGAAATGGTTCCAGGGAAAACTTACGACCCTGAAAAAGAATATGTTTTAGCTATTGTAATGTCTTCAAGTATTAACGGAGCACGATTTACAGGTGCAGTTGGAAGTACTTTAATTGTTGATGAAGTAGAACTAATTTTTAATTAAGCTATGATTAAACTAAAAAAAATAACAATATCAGCTTTATTTTTTTCTTGCTTAATTTCAAATGCGCAAGAAAATAATGAAATAAAAAATTCTAATTTCGATTTTTTTAATTCAAATATAGAATATCAAGTCAAAGCTCAATTCAGTTTAGGTGGAGCTTCTCCTTTAGGAATTCCTGCACAAATCAGAAAAATTAATAGTTTTAAACCTTCTAATTTTTTAGGAATTGAAGCTAATGCTACGAAATGGCTTACAGAAGATAAAAAATACGGAGTAAGACTTGGATTAAAACTTGAAGGTCGTGGAATGAAAACAGATGCAGAAGTTAAAAACTATTTCACACAAATTGAAGACGATACAGGTGCACAAACAACTGGATATTTTACTGGAAAAGTTGTAACCAAAGCCAGTAATACGTATTTAACATTTCCTATTTCATTTGTATGGAATGCTTCTGATAAATGGAATATTTATGGAGGAGTCTTTGTTTCTGCTGCTGTAAAAAAATCTTTTAATGGCCATATTTACGAAGGAGTTTTCAGAGAAGGTACACCAATAGGAGAGCCTGCAACTTTTGAAGGAACAGCAATTGGAATTTATGATTTTTCTGATGATATACGAACTTTTCAATTTGGTGAACAAATTGGTGTAGAATATAAAATAAACGAAAAATTAAGCATATCTATAGACGGAACATTTGCAAATACTCAAGTTTTCAAAAAAAATTTTGATGCCATTTCATTTAAAATGTACAACCTATATGGTAATTTAGGAATAGCTTATAAATTTTAACAAAAAAAGCCCATTTTTTAAATAGGCTTTTTTTGTTAAGTATATTTATTCATCACCTAAACGCTCATGAAGAACTTTAAAATATTCAAAGGCATAAACTAAACGAATTCCATGCCAAGAAAACATTTCTCCATCAACAAACACAGCTTTTGCGTGATGTGTACTACGACCAATTTCAAAGGCATGTTCCTCTTTAAAAGGATAAGGCTCCGAAGATAAGAAAACCACATCTGGATCTCCTTGAATACGCATTTTACGAATTTCAACTTCAGGATAACGATCTTCACGATTCGCATAAATATTTGTAAATTTATTTAACTGAAGTAAAGCATCAATGAATGTATCTTTACCAGCCGCCATATACGGTTCTCTCCAAATTAAATAAGAAGCTTTTCGAGTAGGTTTATCAACCACAAAGTTTTGAAAGTCTGTTAAAGCAAATTTTATTTTTTCGATCCAATTTTTAGCTTCAGTTCTTTTGTTAAAAATCTCTCCAAAATCAGATAACATTTGAATATTATCATCAATCGAACGAACATCTGTTACCCAAACCGGACAGATATCACGTAAAGATTCAACGATTTCTAAAGTATTTTCTTCTTTGTTAGCAACAATAATATCTGGATTTAACGCACGAATTTTTTCTATATGAACATTTTTCGTACCTCCAACAGATAATTTAGTAGCTTTTAAATGATACGGATGCACACAAAACTTTGTAATTCCAATAATTTTATCTTCTAAACCTAACTCAAACAAAGTTTCGGTTTGAGACGGAACTAATGAAACAATACGCTTTGGCGAAGTTTCGAAAGTATGTGTAACTCCTATTTGATCTGTAATTGTAAGCATAATTTAAAAATTTAATGAAAGAATTACTTCCATTTCTTTTTGAAGTTTAAAAGCTTCATTTCGAGCTGCAACAGCAAAGTCTTCACCGTTAGAAGCGTAAATAATTCCACGTGAAGAGTTAATTAACAAACCAACTTGACTATTTAATCCAAACTGACAAACATCTTTTAGGTTTCCGCCCTGAGCTCCAACTCCAGGAACTAATAAGAAACTATGAGGAACTATTTGTCGAATTTCCTTAAAATATTCAGCTTTAGTTGCTCCGCAAACGTACATTAAGTTTTCTGAATGTTTCCAAGATTTAGAAGTGTGTAATACTTTTTTGTATAATTCTTCTCCACCAACTGTTTTTGTTTGAAAATCAAAAGCTCCTTCGTTTGAGGTTAAAGCTAACATAATAGTATGTTTGTCCTTAAAAGCTAAAAAAGGTTCAACTGAATCTTTTCCCATATACGGAGCAACAGTTACCGAATCGAAAGCTAAATCTTCAAAAAAAGCTTTGGCATACATGGTTGATGTATTTCCGATATCGCCACGTTTTGCATCTGCAATGGTAAATATTTCTGGATAATTTCCGTTAATATAATTGATTGTTTTCTCTAAAGATTGCCATCCTTTTATGCCGTAAGCTTCGTAAAAAGCAGTGTTTGGTTTGTAGGATACGCATAAATCATGAGTAGCATCGATAATAGCTTTATTAAATTCAAAAATTGGATCTTCTGTTTCTAATAAATGTTGTGGTATTTTATTTAAATCGACATCTAAACCAATACATAAGAATGATTTTTTTGTACGAATTTGTTCTACTAGTTGTTTTGTTGTCATGGTTAGCCTTTTATTTTACAATAATGTTAGAATTGATTTTTAACAAAGCTTGTGTTAATTGTTCGTTACTTTTTGGAGCAACGTAAATTTCGTCGTAACCGAATTTTATAATTAATCCTTTGGTTGCAAGAGCAGGTTTTACACCAGACCAAAGTGTTGTGTTTTGTTGAATTTCTTTTATTTTGTATACTTCTATTTTACCTTTAAGAAAAGCAGATTGATAATAAAAATATTGTGAATCTAAATAGTAAACAGTTGTTGAGTAAATCCAGATTAGAAGAACAAACGGCAAAAGAGCTGGAAGTAAAAAATAAATTAAATCTTCATTCAACTCGTCTAAAGAGTAAATCCAAATTGGAAACAACAAACTAATTAATATGTAAATCCAAAATTTACCTGTTTTTGCTTTAAACTTTTGTTTCATAAGCTAATCTTAAAAATATTCCAAATGTTTACTTTTAGCCCCGATTGAGTGTTTAGCTTTTGTGAAACAAAACTAATAACGAAAGCGGGACGATGTGTAAAAAAATCTTAGTGTTTACGCTTTAAAAAATAGAAAAAAAGCCTCTAAATAAGAGGCTTATATAATTAAAATACGTCTGATTCTTTTAATTTTTCAGTGTTAGCTACCAGTTGTAATTCATCGATAACTTTTTGAATGTTACCATTCATAACACCATCTAAATCGTATAAAGTTAAACCAATACGATGATCGGTTACACGACCTTGTGGATAGTTATACGTACGAATTTTAGCCGAACGGTCTCCAGATGAAACTTGAGAGTTACGTTTCTTAGCATCTTCTTCTTGCTTTTTAGCTAATTCCATTTCGTATAAACGAGAACGTAAAACGGTTAAAGCTTTATCTTTATTTTTATGTTGCGATTTCTCATCTTGACATTGTGCCACTAATCCGGTTGGAACGTGCGTCATACGAACCGCAGATTTAGTTGTATTTACCGATTGTCCTCCAGGTCCTGACGAACAAAAGAAATCAATACGAACATCATTCATATCAATATGAACATCAAACTCTTCTGCTTCTGGTAACACCATAACTGTCGCAGCCGATGTGTGAACACGACCTTGAGTTTCTGTTTGAGGAACACGTTGTACACGGTGAACACCTGCTTCGAATTTCAGAGTTCCGTAAACATCTTCTCCAGACACTTCAAAAATAACTTCTTTGAAACCACCTGAAGTTCCTTCGTTTACATCAACTACAGAAGTTCTCCATCCTTTAGATTCGCAATATTTTGTGTACATACGGAATAAATCTCCAGCAAAGATAGAAGCTTCATCACCTCCTGTACCTGCGCGGATTTCAACCATTACGTTTTTAGCATCTTCAGGATCTTTAGGAATCAACATAAATTTGATTTCCTCTTCTAATTCTGGTAAACGATTTTTAGCTTCATCTAATTGCATTTTAGCCATTTCTACCATTTCGGCATCAGAACCATCTGCAAGAATTTCGTTAGCTTCTTCAATGTTACCAACCAAATTAATATATTCTTCGCGTTTTTCTACTAACGCTTTTAAATCTTTGTATTCTTTGTTTAATTGTACGTAACGCTTTTGATCGGCGATAACATCAGGCTGAATAATCAAGTCTGAAACCTCATCAAAACGTTGCTTTACATATTGTAATCTATCTAACATCATACTGTTTGGATTTTCGAATTGCAAATGTACAAAAAAAGAGGAACTTTTTATATAAGTTCCTCTTTCTGTATGATAATTTTTAATTATTTTTTTGCGATTTCAACATTTAAAGTTACTTCTGTCCAAGTTTTGTCCATATGTAATTCTTTACATAATTCATGAATGCTGTTGAAAGCTTTAACTCCGTCAAAATCTTCAATGATATCAATTGAACCGTTCATTTTTAAAATGTCGTTTTCAACTGTATAAGTAAAGTCTTTTGTTTTAGTTACATCGTTCATTGTTAACTCAATAACAGCTTTTCCGTTTTCAAATGAAACAAATTTTCCGTTAATATCTCCAAGTAACAATCCGAAGAAACCTGCTTTTAATTTATCATCACGCCCAGCATCTTTAGTGTTTACAGATGAAGTCTTGATTTTAAATGTAGCACCTGTGTAATCTTGATCTACAATTCCAGAATCTTTAACTCCAGAAACTTCAATTGTATTAAATGTTCCGTTTACACCAACTTTTTCAGGAGTTTTATAAGCTGTCCACTCTAATTTATTAGAATATTCAACTTTTTCTAAAATTACTTCTTCTAAAACGTCTTCTGTAGTAACTTTTGTTTCTTCTTTTTTACAAGAAGCAAAAACAGTTGCGATTAATGCTAAAGCTAATATTGATTTTTTCATTTCATTAAATTTTATAATTTGCTAAAAGTACTATAAATAAGAACTACAAACCTTTAAATTGTTGTTAATTATTAACCACATTTAGAAGATCCACAATCTTTACAAGTTAAACAACCTTCTTGATACATTAAATTGGTTGATTGACAGTTTGAACATTTTTGTCCCTTAGCTTCTGTTCCATCTGGTACGAAACGTTTTAGCGCACGAGCAACTCCGTTTTTCCAAGTATTGATAGATTCGTTATCTAATTGTAACGAGTTAATTAACTCAACCACGTTATCAATTGCCATTCCGTGTCTTAAAGTTCCAGAAATTAATTTAGCGTAATTCCAGAATTCAGGATTGAAACGGTGAGATAATCCTTCAATTGTTGTTTTGTAACCACGTTGATTAATGTATTGGAAATCATATCGAGAATTTCCATTTTCATCTCTATTCTTGATAATAAATCCTTCGTTAACCCAACGAGGAATTAAGATTCCATCTTCATCATCTGCTAATCCAGTAAAAATTTCATATGGTCTGTCTTCGATTTTACCAATAAAAGCAATCCATTTTTCTTTATTATTTTGGAAACGAACGATATCACAATCTAAAATTTGTGGACGCTTTGTTGGGAAAATTACTTCTGAACTTTCAGAAATCTCTTCTTTTTTATCTTCTTTTTTATCGTTAGCTAAAAGCACACCAGCACGAGAACCGTCACGGTAAACTGTTACCCCTTTACAACCAACTTCCCAAGCTTTCATGTATAATTTATCTACCAATTCTTCAGTAGCATCATTAGGAATATTAATTGTTACAGAAATTGAGTGATCTACCCATTTTTGAATAGCACCTTGCATTTCAACTTTACTCAACCAATCAACATCATTTGAAGTAGCTTTGTAATAAGGAGATTGTGCGATTAATTCATCAATTTCTTCATTTGTGAAGTTTTTAGAAGAATCAATTCCGTTAACTTCCATCCATTGTTTGAATTTATGGTGGAAAACTACATATTCTTCCCATGAATCCCCTACTTCATCAATAAAATCAACACGAACATCTTTATCGTTTGGATTTACTTTTCTACGACGTTTGTAAACTGGCATGAAAACTGGCTCAATTCCAGATGTTGTTTGTGACAATAACGACGTACTTCCTGTTGGCGCAATCGTTAATAACGCAATATTTCTACGTCCGTATTCTAACATATCGTTATAAAGAGCCGGATCAGCTTCTTTTAAACGTAACATGAAAGGATTATTTGCCTCACGTTTGGCATCAAAAATAGTGAATGCACCACGCTCTTTAGCCATTTCTACAGATGAACGGTAAGCTGCTAAAGCTAATGTTTTATGAATATTTACAGAGAAATCGTTTCCTTCTTTACTTCCGTAACGAATTCCTAAAGCTGCTAACATATCACCTTCTGCTGTAATTCCAACTCCAGTTCTACGTCCTTCTTCCGCTTTTTTACGAATTTCAATCCATAAATTTCTTTCAATTCTTTTTACTTCTTCTTCCTCTGGATCTTGATCAATCTTAACCAAGATAGCATCAATTTTCTCTAATTCTAAATCAATAATATCATCCATCATACGTTGTGCAATTGCAACGTGTTTTTTGAATAAATCAAAATTGAAAGAAGCTTCTTTTGTAAAAGGATTTTCTACGTAAGAAAATAAATTGATTGCTAACAAACGACAAGAATCGTAAGGACATAATGGAATTTCTCCACATGGATTCGTAGAAACGGTTTTGTATCCTAAATCTGCATAACAATCTGGCAACGATTCGTTGATAATGGTATCCCAGAATAAAATTCCTGGTTCTGCAGATTTCCACGCATTATGTACAATTTTTTTCCATAATTCGTGCGCCTGAATTTCTCTTGAAAATGCAGGGTTTGAACTAAAGATAGGATATTTTTGAGTGTAAATTTGTTTGTCACGCACTGCACGCATGAAGTCATCATCGATACGAACAGAAACGTTTGCCCCTGTAATTTTACCTTGCTCTAATTTAGCATCGATGAATCCTTCTGAATCTGGGTGGTTAATTGAAACTGATAACATCAAAGCTCCACGACGTCCATCTTGAGCAACTTCACGTGTTGAGTTTGAATAACGCTCCATAAACGGAACTAATCCTGTTGATGTTAAAGCAGAGTTTTTAACTCCAGAACCTTTCGGACGGATATGAGATAAATCGTGACCTACTCCACCACGACGTTTCATTAATTGAACCTGTTCTTGGTCCACTTTCATGATTCCACCATATGAATCACTTTCTCCTTTGTTACCGATAACGAAACAATTCGATAACGAAGCAATTTGGAAAGGATTTCCAATCCCTGTCATTGGACTACCTTGAGGAATGATGTAAGTAAAATTCTTGATCAAGTCAAAAATTTCTTCTTCTGACATTGGATTTGCATATTTAGCTTCAACTCTTGCAATTTCAGATGCAATACGTTTGTGCATTTCATCTGGAGTACTTTCGTAAATATTTCCTTCAGAATCTTTTAATGCATACTTATTAATAAATACTGTTGCAGCAAGTGTATCGCCTTTAAAGTATTCTGTTGAAGCCGAAACCGCTTCCTCATTAGAGTATATCTTCTTGATTTCAGGTGAAGTAAGTGTATTCATAATCTCATTTTTTAGTTTTACTAATGTATAAAAAAATAAAACATAAAAAACACCTAATTTTTAAAAGTTTACAACAAAAACAAATTAAAATATTAAAAATCAATTGATTAGCTTTTTTAAAATTTAAAGAGGTCTCATAAGAACAATTTAGGAAACTACATCCCCCACACTCTGAAAAATAAG
>NZ_CANRNX010000023.1 GCF_947632075.1 uncultured Flavobacterium sp. | reverse complement strand
ACTACTTTTACTTATGTTGATAGTTCTGGAAATTCACAAACTATAAATTTCTCTGATATTATTAAACTTAACCAAACTGTAACTACATTAGTAAATAATAATAACGGATCATATACCTATACTTCGGAGAATGGTACTGTTACTGATATCAATGTTACAGCCGATGTTGCAAATTACTTCGAAACTATTTTAAACGAAGGTCCAATAACAATTGAAGGAGAAACGTATAATACGTTCGAAGAGTATTTAACTCATGTAGTAAAAGTAAACGAAACAATTACTACGTTAGTAAATAACAACAACGGAACGTATACTTATGTAAGTGAAAACGGAACAGTAACTTTAATAGATGTTAAAGGAGATGTTGCAAATTACTTCACAGACATCTTAAACGAAGGTCCGATCATTGTAGATGGAAATACTTACAATACATTTGAAGAGTATTTAGAAACGATTATCAAAGCTAAAGAAACGGTAACTACGTTAGTAAATAACAACAACGGAAGTTATACGTATACATCAGAAAATGGTACGGTTACTAACATAAACGTAACAGAAGATGTAGCAAATTATTTCGAAACAATCTTAAATGAAGGTCCAATCACTATTGGAGGAGAAACATATAATACGTTCGAAGAGTATTTGACTCATGTAGTAAAATCAAATGAAACAATTACTACGTTAGTAAATAACAACAACGGAACGTATACTTATGTAAGTGAAAACGGAACAGTAACTTTAATAGATGTTAAAGGAGATGTTGCAAATTACTTCACAGACATCTTAAACGAAGGTCCGATCATTGTAGATGGAAATACTTACAATACATTTGAAGAGTATTTAGAAACGATTATCAAAGCTAAAGAAACGGTAACTACGTTAGTAAATAACAACAACGGAAGTTATACGTATACATCAGAAAATGGTACGGTTACTAACATAAACGTAACAGAAGATGTAGCAAATTATTTCGAAACAATCTTAAATGAAGGTCCAATCACTATTGGAGGAGAAACATATAATACGTTCGAAGAGTATTTGACTCATGTAGTAAAATCAAATGAAACAATTACTACGTTAGTAAATAACAACAACGGAACGTATACTTATGTAAGTGAAAACGGAACAGTAACTTTAATAGATGTTAAAGGAGATGTTGCAAATTACTTCACAGACATCTTAAACGAAGGTCCGATCATTGTTGATGGAAATACTTACAATACATTTGAAGAGTATTTAGAAACGATTATCAAAGCTAAAGAAACGGTAACTACCTTAGTAAATAATAACAATGGTAGCTATACGTATACTTCAGAAAATGGAACCGTAACGAATATAAACGTAACAGAAGACGTTGCGAATTATTTTGAAATGATTTTAAATGAAGGTCCAATTACAATTGATGGAACTACGTATAATACTTTCGAAGATTATTTAACGCATGTAGTAAAAGCAAATGAAACGGTAACAACTTTAATAAACAACAATAATGGAACGTACACTTATAAAAGTGAAAACGGAACTATTACCGTAATTGATGTTAAGGGTGATGTTGCGAAATACTTCGAAGTAATTTTAAATGAGGGACCAATTATTGTTGATGGAACTACTTATAATACATTTGAGGATTATTTAACGTCTATAATTAGATCAAAAGAAACGGTAACAACATTAACTTATAATAATCAAAATAATTCTATTACCTATACTAATGAAATTGGAGCAGTTCAAACTATTCCATTACCTTCTGGAAATGGGGTTGTAACTAATGCATTAGAATCTTCAAATAATTTAATGACAAGTGTTGTTAATGGAGAAACTTCATCTGCTAATATTGTAAATTCTAATGTTTTAAGTTTAAATCCTACTACTAAAATTTTAACATCAAGTGTTAATGGAGTAGTAAGTACAGGTGATGTAATTGATTTATCTGAAATAGGAATCGAACCTTGGAATGTACTAGGAGGTACTGTTAAAGCATCTTCTAATACAGAAGATATTTATCAAATGGGTAAAGTTGCTGTAGGAGCTTCCGTTTGGCCAACTGCGCCATCTTCACCTGATGTTCGACTTTATATTGAAGGTGATATAGAATTAAACGGTAAGTTTTGGTCAACTACATCAGTTTATGCTGATTATGTTTTTGAAAAGTATTTCACAGGAAATTCTAATTTAAAATCTGATTATACATTTAATAAGCTTAGTGATGTAAAAGAGTTTATTAAACAAAACCATCATTTACCTGGCGTAACTCCAATAGGTGATTTAAAGAAAAATGAAAATGGTTATGTAATTGATTTTTCTAAGTTGAGTAATGAACAATTAGAAAAAATTGAAGAATTGTATATCCATACTATAGAACAACAAGAATTAATAGAGCAACAAGCGAACGAAATTAATTCTTTAAAAGATCGTTTAGATCGTTTAGAAAAACTTTTAAAATAGTTTATTTAAAAAATCCAGCCTTAAAGCTGGATTTTTTTATTTCAATAACTTCTTCCAAACAAAATAACCAGAAGTTGCTACAATAAACAAAAACAAACTCAAAAAAGCGTACAAATACAACTCTTTATGAATCATTAATGGTATTGCAATTGCGTTACTAACATTTAAAAATAACCAATTTTCAATTTTACGTTTTGCCATCAACCACATTCCGGCCCAAGCAAATGCACTAACAATGGCATCTAAAATAGGAACATCAGAATCGGTGAATTTCGTTAAACAGAAATAGAATAAAGTAAAAGAAATTACTACTATCGAAAGGCTAATTTGGTAATCTTTTTTGGTTGAATAAGATATCGGCGTTTCATGTTGTTGCTTTCCATACTTCCAAAAATACCAGCCATAAATACTCATAATCAAGTAATAAATATTCAGTGCAAATTCGGCATAAAGCTTGCTTTCAAACATCAAGTAAAGCGTAATACAAACACTTGAAATTCCGAATAAATAGTTTAGTGGATTGTTAACTCTTGAAAGTAAAACCTGAACTATGGCTAAACTAACGCCAATCCATTCAAGTAACGAAATCTGATAAAATATTTCCTGCATCATTTTAAAGTTTTAAAGATCAGGAGATGATAAAATAATCCCTACGTCAGCATTATCTGAATCAGGTACAGAACCAAGTTCTTGGGTATCATCTCAGCCCACTATTGAGCACCCCAAATTTTTACAAAGATGCGTATTTTTTTATTCTTTCTATTTAGAATTACTTTAAATAAAATCTTTTTTTACTGTTTTTCAAACTATAGAAACGTTATCTTTGTATTAAAAATAATTAGGTTACCATTTCAAGTTGTAACTTTGTAGAAATTTTTAATAAAGATGTTAGATATTAAATCCATAAGAGCCGATTTTCCAATTCTTACTCAACAAGTAAACGGAAAACCTTTAGTGTATTTTGATAATGGTGCAACGGCCCAAAAACCACAAGTTGTA
Organism: uncultured Flavobacterium sp.; assembly: GCF_947632075.1. Lineage (GTDB taxonomy): Bacteria > Bacteroidota > Bacteroidia > Flavobacteriales > Flavobacteriaceae > Flavobacterium. The sequence goes on along the minus strand of NZ_CANRNX010000023.1, from coordinate 28,204 downwards.
ATAGATGCTATTGAAAAGTATTACACAGAAATCAATGCAAATATTCACCGCGGGGTTCATCATTTGAGTCAAGTTGCTACGGATGCTTATGAAGAATCTCGTTTAAAAATTCAAAAGCATTTAAATGCACGCCATTCACATGAAGTTTTATTTACTTCCGGAACCACTTTCGGAATTAACCTTGTGGCTAATGGTTTTGGCCAAATTTTAAAACCTGGTGACGAAATTATTGTTTCTCATTTAGAACATCATTCAAATATAGTTCCTTGGCAATTTGCTGCTGAGCGTTCTGGTGCTACATTAAAAGTAATTCCAATGAACGAAAAAGGCGAGTTGGTAATGGACGAATACGTGAAATTACTTTCTCCAAATACAAAAATCGTTGCAGTTAATCATATTTCAAATGCTTTAGGAACCATTAATCCTATTGAATTTATTATTGAAAAAGCTCACGAAGTTGGAGCAGCTGTTTTAATTGATGGCGCTCAAGCAACTCCGCATTTAAAACCAGATGTTCAAGCTTTAGATTGTGATTTCTATGTTTTTTCAGGACATAAAATTTGCGGTCCAACCGGAACTGGAATTTTGTACGGAAAAGAAAAGTGGTTAAACCAATTACCTCCCTACCAAGGTGGTGGTGAAATGATTAAAGAAGTAACTTTTGAAAAAACTACTTACGCTTGTTTACCACATAAATTTGAAGCAGGAACACCAAATATCGCAGGTGGAATTGTTTTAGGTGTAGCCGTTGATTATTTAAACCAAATTGGATTTGAAAATATCGAAGCTTACGAACAAGAACTTTTAGATTACGCAACGAAACGTTTACAAGAATTTGATGGAATTGAATTTTACGGAACTTCAGAACATAAAGCTTCTGTAATTTCATTTAATTTCACAGGAATTCACCCGTATGATGTTGGTGCAATCATTGATAAATTAGGTGTTGCAGTTCGTACAGGTCACCACTGTGCACAACCAATTATGAATTATTTTAATATACCTGGTACCATTCGCGCTTCTTTTGCTTTTTACAATACCAAAGAAGAAATTGATATTTTTATCGATGCTTTAAAAAAGGCGAAAACCATGTTATCTTAAGCCCAAAATAAAATGACAATTAAACAAATACAAGAAGAAATTGTTGATGAATTTGCAATGTTTGACGATTGGATGCAACGTTACGAATACATCATTGATTTAGGAAAAAACCTTCCGTTGATTGATGAAGCTTACAAAACAGACGACAACATCATTAAAGGATGTCAATCTAAAGTATGGGTTCATGCAGAAAAACAAGACGATAAAATTTCCTTTACTGCAGATAGTGATGCTATTTTAACTAAAGGAATTATTGCTATTTTAATTCGTGTTTTTTCTAATCAAAATTCAGAAGATATTTTAAATGCCGATATGAGTTTTATTGACGAAATTGGTTTAAAAGAACATTTGTCAGCAACTCGTGCAAACGGATTGGTTTCAATGATTAAAAAAATTAAAATATACGCATTAGCCCTTCAAACAAAATAATATGGAACAAGAAATTGATATGAACGAATTGGGTGAGAAAATCGTTAAAGTTTTAAAAACTATTTTCGATCCAGAAATACCAGTTGATATTTACGAATTAGGATTAATTTACGATGTTTTTGTAAACGAAAATCGTGAAGTAAAAATCTTAATGACTTTAACTTCGCCAAACTGCCCAGTGGCTGAAACTTTACCAATGGAAATTCAAGAAAAAGTTTCTTCAATTGATATGGTTAAAGATGTAGAAATTGAATTAACATTCGATCCACCTTGGTCTAAAGATTTAATGAGCGAAGAAGCAAAATTAGAATTAGGAATGTTATAATTTTTACAATTATGGCAGATGAAATTATAAATAAAGTAGCTCAAAGTAGTTTAATGGTTTTCGATTTAGAAGATTATTATCCTAAAAATGAGCGTGTGATTTTAGATATCTCACAATGGCTTCACGGCGGATTTATTCTTAAAGAAAAAGAATTTCGTGAAGCTTTAAAAAATTTCGACTTTGAAATTTATAAAGATAAATTGGTAGCTTTAACTTGTACTACCGATGCTATTTTGCCTTCTTGGGCTTTTATGCTGGTGAGTTCCTATTTACAACCGGTTGCTCAAAAAGTAGTTCAAGGTTCCTTACATCAGCTTGATTTGGCTTTTTATGAAGATGTAATTGTTAATTTAGATTTTACTTCTTACGAGAATAAACCTGTAATTATAAAAGGATGTTCTAAAAAGCCTATACCTGAAGAAGTTTACGTAATGGCAACTCAGAAAATGATGAATTATGCTCGTTCTATAATGTTTGGAGAAGCATGTTCTGCAGTTCCAATTTTCAAAAAGAAATAATCTAAATTAAAATATAAAATACTTACTTTGCGTTAAAGCTTTTAACCATGAGTAAGTATTTTTTTTTATGTTTGATTGCATTGAGTTTCTTAACTTCAATGGCCCAAACCAAACACGATAGTTTAGATATTAAACGTTGGAAAATTACAGGAACAAATTCGTTAACCGGTAACCAATCGAGTTTTAATAATTGGCAAATTGGTGGAACAAGTAATCTTACAATTAATGCTAGAATTAATTACGATTTCAATTATCAAAAAAAGGGTTGGAATTGGGATAATAAATTAATTGCTGCTTATGGTTTTAATCGACAAAAAAAGAATTCTACCAAAAAAACTGACGATCGAATTGAAATTAATTCCATTTTAGCAAAACCAATACGTCAAGATTGGTACTTTTCTGCCTATTTAAACTTTCAAACGCAATTTGATAAAGGTTATGATCCTAAAGATGAATTTAAGACCTTATCTCGCTTTGCTTCGCCAATTTTTTTACAATTTGGACCTGGATTTTTATGGAAAAAGCATGACGATTTTAAAATCAATTTTTCACCAGCCGCGACAAAGTTTATTTTTGTACACGAAAAATTTACTAAAGACGGAAAATCTTTCAGTGTTGAACAAAATGAAACAGAACGTATAGAGTTCGGAGCCTCAATATATGTATATTATCGATTTAAAATTTTAGAAAATATTACGATCGAAAACATTTTAGGAACTTACGCTAATTATATTGAAAATACTAAAAATGTAGATTTTGATTATCAATTAAATATCGACTTAAAAGTTACTAAATACATTACAACCAACATTAATTATCAAGCTTTGTATGATAATGAAACTTTTGGTGCATTACAACAAAAACAGTCAGTTGGTGTTGGAGTTAAATATACTATTAATTAAAATTTAAAAACTTTTTTAAGAATGTATTAACAATCACGTAATTTTCATTTAATCGAATTGTAAAAGCTTCAATTTACATTTGCTTAGTAATTAATAGTAAAATTAAATGAAAAATTTCTACATTTTGGTTGCTTCCTTAATCGGAAGTTTTGCAATTGCTCAGAATGGAGTAATAACTGGCAAGATTATCGATAAATCGAATCAGTTTTCGTTACCCGGAGCTACACTTACCGTTCAAAATTCAAACAAATACACTATTTCTGATCAAAATGGAAATTATGAATTTTTGAATTTACCTGAAGGAACATATACTGTTGTGGTTGAATATATTGGATATATATCTGATGCACAAGAAGTGGTTGTAGTACCTAATAAAGCAACAACTATTAATTTTCAACTTGATTCGGGTTCAGATAATTTAGAAGAAATTGTAATCATTGGTGATTTTTTACGCGGACAAGCGAAAGCGCTGAATCAACAAAAGAATAAGGCAAATATTACAAACATCATTTCATCAGATCAAGTGGGGCGTTTTCCAGATGCAAATATTGGAGATGCCTTAAAACGTGTTCCTGGAATTACTATGCAAAATGATCAAGGCGAAGCTCGAAATATTATTGTAAGAGGTTTATCTCCAGAATTAAATTCAGTTACATTAAACGGTGATCGAATTCCTTCTGCCGAAGGAGATAATCGAAATGTACAGATGGATTTAATCCCTTCTGACATGATTTCTTCAATTGAAGTAAATAAAACTTTAACTCCAGATATGGATGCCGATGCAATCGGAGGTTCGGTAAATTTAATTACAAGAGCAGTTCCTAACCGCGAACGTACTTCTGCCACTTTATCTGGAGGTTACGCTCCAATTCGTGATCAAGGATTGTACAATGCTGCCTTTGTTTATGGAAATCGTTTTGCAAATGATAAATTAGGAATTATCGCTTCTGGAACTTGGCAATCTCAAAACTTTGGTTCTGATAATGTTGAAACAGTTTGGGATAAAGATGATAACGGTAATGCTTTTGTATCAGAAATGGATATCAGAAAATATGATGTGCAACGTGTTAGAAGAAGTATTTCATTAAGTTCTGATTATGTTTTTAACGATAACAACCGAATCGATTTTACAGCTATGTACAATTGGCGTGACGATAGAGAAAATCGTTTTAGAGTTCGTTACCGCGATATTGAAATGCAAGACGATGGAACTTACATCGGAGAAATCAGACGTGAAACTAAAGGTGGTATCGACAACAACAGAAATAAAAATCGCCGTTTAGAAGATCAACGTGTAATGAATTTTTCTTTACGTGGAGAACATTTATTATCGCCGAAATTAGATATGGATTGGTCTGTTTCGTATTCTCAAGCTTTAGAAGATCGTCCGGATGAACGCTACATGGATTTCAGACAAAAAAATGTGGTTATGAATCAATATGTAACAAATCCTGGTTTACCTTTAGTTTATGCAAAAGATGGTGAATTTCCGGCTGATTTTGTTTTACGTTCTATAACAGAAAATCATGATTATACAAAAGAATCCGAATTAGGAGCGAAAATTAATTTTCGTGTACCTTTTTCTGTTATTGAAGATCAAAAAGGGCGTTTACGTTTTGGGGCTCGTTTACGTTTAAAAGATAAAAAACGTGATAATATTTTTTATGAATATGAACCGATTAACGAATTAGGAAATTTAGCTCAAATTCCAAATGTATTTTATTCTGGTGAAAAATTTAATCCAGGTTCTCAATACGTACCAGGTTATTTCGCAAGTAATTCTTACTTAGGAAACCTGCAATTGCAAAATCCAGAATTATTTGAATCTTCAATAGAACCTTCAGAATTTTTATCTTCAAATTACAAAGCTAAAGAACAAATTATAGCTGGTTATATTCGTTGGGATCAAGATTTGTCAAACAAAACTTCGTTGATTGCAGGAGTTCGTGTTGAGCATACTTCTATTGATTATACAGGAAATTATATTATGAATGAGGAAGATTTAGTAGGGTCAATTAATAATAAAAACGACTATACTAATTTTTTACCAAGTATAACTTTAAAGCACAATTTTAATAAAGATTTTATCTTAAGAGCAGCAGTAACTACAAGTTTAGCACGTCCAAACTATTATAATTTAGCACCGTACGTTAACGTTATTCAAGAAGATTCTGAAATTTCTGCTGGTAATCCAAATCTTAAAGCTACTTATGCAACTAATTTTGATTTAATGCTTGAAAACTATTTCGAAAATATCGGAATTATTTCAGGAGGTGTTTTCTATAAAAATTTAGATAATTTCATTTACACATATAACAATAACATTTATAATCAAGCTAACTTTTCTGCAGATTTTCCTAATGTAGCAAACCCAATTCCGGCAGGAGAAAACTGGGACTTCACTCAAGCTCGCAACGGTGATAAAGTTAGTGTTTACGGTTTTGAAGTTGCTTTTCAACGTCAATTAGATTTTATTCCTGGAAATTTCTTTAAAAATTTAGGATTATATGCTAACTATACTTACACAAAATCTAAAGCAAAAGGAATTACAAACGAAGACGGAACGGTGCGTGATGGTTTAGGTTTACCAAGAACGGCTCCGCATATGTTAAATGGTTCATTAGCTTGGGAAAATGGTAAATTCTCTGCAAGAATTTCAGCAAATTATACTTCGAGATATTTAGATGAAATTGGAGGAAATGAATTTGAAGATAGTTACTACGATAAACAATTTTTCTTAGATTTTAATATGTCATACAAATTCAAAGATAATTGGAGAGTTTTCTTCGAAGCGAATAATTTAACTAATCAGCCTTTACGCTATACACAAGGAGATTCAAACCGAATGAAACAATTAGAATATTATCAATCTCGATTTAATTTAGGTATCAAATACGATTTTTAAAATATGAAAAAAATCATCATAACAATATGTGTTGTGGTTTGTCTATTCTTCAATGCATCTGGGCAACAAAGTTCAGGTGCATTGTTTGATGTAGAGAAAACCTCAGAAATTTCACCATTAAAAAAAGGAATTTCGTTTTTAGCAATTGGCGATTTTGGCCGTCACGGTGCATATACTCAGAAAGAAGTTGCTCGTGATATGGGCAAAGTCGCAGATTTTTTAGAGATTGATTTTACAGTTTCTGTTGGAGATAACTTTTATCCTAATGGCGTACAAAGCACCCAAGATTACCAGTGGATTTCTTCTTACGAAAGTATTTATATACATCATGGTTTGCATGAACCTTGGTTTGTTGCTTTAGGAAATCATGATTACGAAGGAAATGTACAGGCTCAAATTGATTATTCACAAATTTCACGTCGTTGGGAAATGCCTTCGAGATATTTCGAAAAATTAATAGAAATAGATAACGGAAAATATTTACAACTTTTGGTTATAGACACGAATCCGTTTATTGAAAAATATCAACAAGAAAAAACAAAATATTTAGGTATTGAAAAACAGAACACCAAAAAACAGTTGAAATGGATTGAAAAAAAGTTAGCTAACCAAAATCCGAATATTGTTTGGAAAATTGTTGTTGGTCACCATCCATTATATTCAGGCGGAAAACGTAAAGACAGTCAAGATACCAAACAAATCGAAAAACTATTTGAGCCTATCTTCGAAAAATATAATGTCGATGCTTACATTACAGGTCACGAACATGATTTACAAGTGATTCAACGACCAAATAAAAAAGTAATTCAGTTTTTATCAGGTGCAGGTAGCGAACTTCGTGAAACGGGTTTAACAAACGGAACTTTATTTGCTCAATCTGTTCCCGGATTTATGGCTTTTTCACTTAATAATAACCAGTTAGATGTTTATGTAATACAATCATCTACAAACGATTTTAATATTGTTTACAAACAAAGTATAACAAAATGAAAAAAATATTAGTTTTCACTTTAGCAACTATAGCATTTGCTTCATGTAATTCGAAATTAGCACCAGTTTCAGAAAATGCTATTAAGCCAACTGTTGTAACTCAGCAAACACCAAACGATACAGATGATCCTGCAATTTGGATAAATAAACTAAATCCAGAAGAATCTTTGATTATTGGAACTGATAAAGAAGCTGGTACGGGTGGATTGTACGCATATAACTTAGATGGTGAAATTGTAAATAAAGTTTATCCGTTAGACAGACCAAATAATGTTGATATTGCTTATGATTTTATTTTAAACGGCACACCAACTGATATTGCAATTGTAACCGAACGTAAACAAAATGCAATTCGTGTGTTTTCGTTGCCAGATTTAAAACCAATTGACAATGATGGAATTATAGTTTTTGAAGATTCAGATTTAAAAGATCCGATGGGAATTGCAATGTATACCAATCCAACAAATCATAAAACTTATGCAATTGTTGGAAGAAAAGATGGAATTTCAGGTTCTTATTTGTATCAATACGAATTGCAAGATAACAACGGAGTTGTTACTGCAGAATTGGTGCGGAAATTCGGAAACTATTCTGGAAATAAAGAAATTGAAGCCATTATGGTTGATAATGAACTTGGATATGTTTATTATTCAGATGAAACTGTTGGAATTAGAAAATACTACGCAGATCCTGAAAATGGAAATGAAGAATTGGCTTTTTTTGGACAAGACGATTTTAAGCGTGATCATGAAGGGATTGCCTTATATAAAACAACTCCGACAGAAGGTTACATTTTAGTTTCAGACCAACAAGCAAATAATTTTATTGTTTATAAACGAGAAGGTTCTAACAAGAATCACGATCATAAAATGATTGCCAAAATTCCTGTGTCAACTATAGAATGCGATGGTGCAGATGCAGTAAATTTTAATTTCGGTTCTAAATTTCCAAACGGAATTTTTGTTGCAATGAGTAATGGTAAGGTTTTCCATATTTACGATTGGAATGTTATTCAAGAACAAATAGATAAACAAAATAATTAAGAAAGCAGGTATTAACCTGTTTTTTTTAATCATAAATAACTTATTTTAATAATAACTTTCTATATTTATTACACTATGATTTAATATGTAACTATATTTATATTGAAAATTTGAATTATTAAAATCATATTTTTGTTTTAAAATAGATAATTATGAAAAAAATTTTGTTTACCAACTTGGCCTTGCTAAGTTTTTTTGTAAATCAAGCTCAAGAAGTTGCTGTAGTTGAAGCTGTTGAGGTTGAGGTTACCGAACCGAAATGGAAAAATAGTGGAAATTTTGCGGTACTTGCTAATCAATCTAGCTTTTCAAACTGGCAAGCTGGTGGAGATAATAGTTTTGCAGGATCTTTGAAAATTAATTACGATTTAATTTACCAATCAGGAGATTGGTCTTGGGATTCAAGATTTCAATTAAACTACGGCTTAAGTAAAATTAAAGGTCAAGAACAAAAAAAGACAGATGACCGACTGGAAATTAATTCTGTTTTAGGTAAGCAAATGTCTGAAAAATGGTATTATTCAATTTTTTTCAATTTTAAAACACAGATGGATTCTGGTTTTGATAAAGATGGAATAAGAAATTCTCATTTTATGTCACCAGCTTATTTACAAATCGGACCAGGAATGCTATGGAAAGATAATGATAATCTTCGTGTAAACATTGCGCCTTTTACATCGAGATTTACTTTCGTTGATAAAGAATTTACAAAATTAGGAGAGGCCTTTGGGGTTCATCAAAACAAATCAATGTTGTATCAACTTGGAATGTCTGTAAATGGATATTATAAGTTCAATGCTATGGAAAATGTAAATTTCGAAAATATATTAAATCTTTATTCGAACTATCTTAATAAACCAGAGAATGTTGTAATTGATTATCAATTAAATATTGTTTTACAGGTGAATAAATATTTATCTACGAACTTTACTTTTCAAGCGATTTATGACGATAATGCTTTTAAAGGTTTTCAGTTAAGAGAAACTCTTGGTGTAGGAATTAATTATACTTTTAAATAAAAAAAAGCTCTGGAAATTTCCAGAGCTTTTTTATAATAAATGAATATTTTGAAGAGCTAAATTTGATTTAATATCATCGTCCCATAACCCAACTTGAACTTCACCGATGTGATTTTTTTGAAGCAAAAACATACAAAGTCTAGATTGACCAATTCCACCTCCAATACTTAATGGAATTTCATCATTCATTATCATTTGATGATAAGATAATTTTAATTTGTCTGTTTGTTCTCTTTCTTCTAACTGGCGAAGCAAAGCCATTTTATCAACTCGAATTCCCATTGAAGAAAGTTCAAAACTTTGTTTTAAAACCGGATTCCAAACGAGTAAATCACCATTTAAACCTTTCCCTAATTCTGTTTCTGTGCTCCAGTCATCATAATCTGCAGCTCTTCCGTCATGTGTTTCACCTGAAGTTAGCTTACTTCCAATTCCAATTATAAAAACAGCTCCGTATTTTTCAGCGATTAAATGCTCACGTTCTTTTGATGAATGGTTTGGATATAATTGAAATAGTTCTTCACTATGTACAAATGTAATTTGTTTTGGAAGTGTTGGATTTATTTTAGGATAAATTTCGAAAACTTTCTGTTCAGTTTCCAAAATACTTTGATAAATTTTAGTAACTATTTCTTTAAGATATGAAATTGTTCTGTTTTTTTTATGAATGCGAATTTCCCAATCCCATTGATCAACAAAAATCGAATGAATACTTGAGTAATCTTCATCAGGCCGAAGTGCGCTCATATTGGTTAAAATTCCTTCTTCAAGTTTTATTTGATAATCTTTTAAACGAATGCGTTTCCATTTTGCTAATGAATGTACAACAACTGCATTTTTATCGTTTTGAGATTTTATAGGAAATCGAACAGGTCTTTCAACTCCATTCAAATCATCATTAATTCCGTTTCCGTCAAGTACAATTAATGGAGATGAAACTGGGATAAGGTTTAGTTTTTTACTCAATTTTTTTGAAAATTGGTCTTTTACAAATGAAATTTGCTGTTCTGTTTCTAACTGTTTTCTACACATAAATTATAAGGGCTAAATAAAAAAGGCTTCTCAATTGAGAAGCCTTTACTTATATAATAATGAAAAATAGATTTGATTATAAGCAATAACTTCTTTTTCGAATAGGATTATTCGAATTATTATTGAAGTTATTATTTATAGATAAATACATTTTGTTTTTTTATTTTTATAAAGCTACAGTTTTTTTTAGAAAGAAATAATAAAGTTTATGTTAAATTTCTTCTTCTTTTTCAATTGCCTCATTGTATTCAGGATATAAGAAATTGTTGTAAGGAAAGCGAGTTAAATGAATTTCTCTTACAGCATCGTAAATTTTATGTCTGAATTCTTCAAAATTTTCTTTTTCTGTTGCAGAAATAAAAATCGCATTATTTTCTCCAACTTTATTCATCCATGTGTTTTTCCATTCCTCAATTGAATAATGCTTAGTAGTTCGTTCAATAATTAAATCTTCTTCGTCGAAATAATCTGCCTGGTATTTGTCAATTTTATTAAAGATCATGATGGTAGGTTTATCATCACTTTCAATTTCTTTTAAAATTTGATTTACAGATTCGATATGATCTTCAAATTCTGGGTGAGAAATATCAATTACATGTAACAATAAATCTGCTTCTCGAACTTCATCTAAGGTACTTTTAAATGATTCAACTAATTGTGTTGGCAGTTTTCTAATGAAGCCAACAGTGTCTGTTAATAAGAAAGGAAGGTTTTTGATAACTACTTTTCTTACAGTTGTGTCTAATGTAGCGAATAATTTGTCTTCAACGAATACTTCACTTTTTCCGACCGCGTTCATTAAAGTAGATTTTCCTACGTTGGTATAACCTACGAGCGCAACTCGTACTAAAGCTCCTCGGTTTCCTCGTTGTATAGCCATTTGCTTATCAATGGTTCTTAGCTTTTCTTTTAAAAGAGCAATTCGGTCGCGAACAATACGTCGGTCAGTTTCAATTTCTGTTTCTCCAGGACCTCGCATTCCAATTCCTCCACGTTGACGTTCAAGGTGTGTCCACATACCAGTTAATCTTGGTAATAAATATTGAAATTGGGCTAATTCTACTTGTGTTCTTGCGTATGGTGTTTGCGCTCGTTGAGCGAATATATCTAAAATTAAATTAGTTCTATCTAACACTTTGGCGTCTAACTCACGCGAAAGATTTTTTTGTTGCGCAGGTGTAAGTTCGTCATCAAATATTACAGTGTCAATTTTGTGTTCTGTAATGTATAATTGTATTTCTTCAAGTTTACCAGTTCCTACAAATGTTTTAGGATTAGGTTTGTCCATTTTTTGAGTAAAACGTTTTACAACTTCACCTCCTGCTGTAAATGTTAGAAATTGTAATTCATCTAAAAACTCATTTAATTTCTCTTCCGATTGATTTTGGGTAATAACACCAACTAAGACTGCTTTCTCGTAATTTATTAGTTCTTTCTCTATCATATGTGTCTGTAAAACATTTTGTATGACAAAAATACAATTTTTTAAATTGCAAAACTTATAGATTTATTGCTTTAGAATAATTGGTTATTTAAAATATTTTAGATTTAAGTTTTAATAATGTAATCATTCATTTGTTTTTATCGTTTATTTATAATAAAATTGTAGTTATTTAAATATATTGTTCGTAATTTTTCGTTTATTTGTTTTTTAAAATCTATATTGATTAGGTGTTAAAAAAACATTAACGTTAATATAATTGTAATATATTTGTGAAAGTCTCATAATTTAATATTTTTTCTATGAAAAAAATTACTAGCTTAATTTTACTGATGTTTTCAACGTTGGTTAGTTATGCCCAGATTTTAAGTAATGACTTTGAGGGAGGAATTCCTCCTGGATGGGTTGTTTCTGAGAACGGGTTAGGTATTAATGTTCCATGGTCAATTACAACTTTACCTGCGCTTGTTCATTCTGGTACATCTAGTTTGATGGTGCCAGCTCAAACAGGTTCGGTAGTTGCTCCAGTCGAGGATTGGTTTATTTCACCAACTGTTAATTTAACAGGGATATTAAATCCTAAAATGTCTTTTTACGGAAGAGCGAATACTGGTGTTTCTGGAAACTCAAGATTAGATGTTAGGGTTTCTGTTACAAATACAGATTTTTCTAGTTTCGTTACAATTGCTAGTTTTCAAGATTTTAATGCTGGTGCTCCTAATCCAATTAGTGCTGTTTTAGGTACTTATGGTTTTCAAGAATTAGGATTAGCTGCTTATAGAGGACGAAATATTCACGTTGCTTTTGTAATGGTTTCAGAAGGAAATGGAAAATTATGGGCTATTGATGATATTTCAATTTTTGAAGATTGTCCTGAGCCTACTGATTTAGGTATTCGAGATATTGGACCTACTGCCGCTACTGCGACTTGGACAAATCCTTTAAACGCCCCGGCTTTTGAAATTGCAGTTATGCCTGCAACTGATAATCCAACTACAATTACTCCAACTTACACTTCGATAACGGGTGTGCTTACCAAGACACTTACTGATTTAAGTGCTAATACTGAATATAAATATTACATCAGATCTGTTTGTGATGTAAATAGTTTTAGTGATTGGGAAGGTCCGTTTACTTTTGGAACTACACCTTTACCTGTGGAATTACCATATACTGAAGGCTTTGAAGCTTATCATGGATGGCAATTTATTAATGGTATTTACCCAAATAAATGGTACGTTGGTACAGATACTCATAATGGAGGGTTGAGGTCTATGTATATTTCTAATAATGAGGGGCTTAATAATACTTATACTACTTCTACATCAATTACTCGTGTTCATGCTTATCGTGATCTTCAGATTCCTACAGGAACTCAAGAACTTTCAATTTCTTTTGATTGGAAATGTGTTGGTGAAGGTACTACTACACTTTATGATTATTTTAAAGTTTGGCTTGTGCCTACAGATTTTATGCCAGTAGCAAATACTGCAATAACTGCCGTTCAAAATCAGAGAATTTTAGTAGCACCTAGTTTGAATCAAAATAATACTTGGTTAAACCAAAATTATATTGTTAATATTCCTGCTGCATTTGCAGGAAATAATGTAAGACTAGTTTTTGAGTGGTTGAATGATGGTGGCGGTGGAGCACAACCTCCCGCTGCAATTGATAATATTAATGTAAAAGCTGTTACTTGTACAGCTCCAACAAATCTAACAATAAGTGGAATTACTCAAAACTCTGCTATCGTATCTTGGGTAGCACCTAATAATAATATTCCAACTTCTTATGATTATTTTGTTTCTCAATCTCCAACAACACCTCTAGAGACTGATACTCCTTCTGGAAACGTAACTGCTACAACTGTTACTTTAAATGATTTAGAACCAGGGCGTGTTTATTATGTTTGGATAAGAGGGAATTGTGGAAGTGATAACGATAATTCTTTACTTTTAGGACCGGCTATGATTAATACACAGCAAGTTCCGGCAGAATTACCTTATTCTGAAAACTTTGATAATCCTGGATTTGTTTTTGGTTTAAATAATGGAACTCAAGTTAATAAATGGATTGTTGGTTCAGATACTTTCAGTTCTCCTGGAAACTCGTTGTACATAACAAATAATGATTTAAATAATGCTTATACTACAGGACGTACTTCTGTTGTTCATGCTTATAGAGATATTTCGATTCCAGCTGATGCTACTGAATTGCAAGTTTCTTTTGACTGGAAAGCTGTTGGCGAAGCTAATCGAGATTTCTTAAAAGTTTGGTTAGTTACTAATACTTATATGCCTAATTCAGGAACATCTGTTCCAAATGGGGGCGACAGAATTCGTATTGGTGTAAATTATAATTCCCAATCAACTTGGCAAAGAGTTAATAATGTAATTAATATTCCTGCTGCAATCGCAGGTACAGATAGAAGAATTGTTTTCGAATGGGTTAATGACGCGTCTGGAGGAGTTCAACCGCCAGCTGCTGTAGATAATATAAATGTACGTGTTGTAACATGTATGGCACCTACCAATTTGATTCTGAATTCTGTAACTTTTAATTCAGCTGTTGTTTCATGGAATGCTCCTGCAACTTCTTCACCTCAAGGTTATGATTATTACGTGACAAGAACTTTTGTAGCTCCTCTTGATACAGATGTACCAACTGGTACGGTAACTGGTACTACTGTCACAATTGAAGGACTAGAGCCGGGCCAAGATTATTATATTTGGGTGAGATCTAATTGTGGAGATGATGATGGAACTTCATTTATTCTAGGACCATTATTTATTACCACAACACAGGTACCTGCAGAAATTCCTTATTCTGAAAACTTTGATTCTGAAGATTATGTTATCGGAATTTTAAATGGTAATGGAGCAAATAATTGGATAGTTGGATCTGATACTTTTTTATCTGCCAATAAGTCTTTATATATATCTAATAATGGTATTAATAATCTTTACACAACATCTTCTGCAAGTGTTTCTCATGCGTTCAGAGATATTTTTATTCCACAAGGTGTTTCTTCGGTTCAAGTAACATTTGATTGGAAGGCTCAGGGTGAGGGTACTACTACTTCTTTACGTGATTATATGAAAGTATGGATTGTTCCAGTAGATTTTTTTCCAACTTCTGGTATTGCACTTACGGCAGACGAAGGTAGAGTTCAAGTGGGAGCAGGTTTAAACCAAAGAGCTACTTGGACAAATTTTTCTGAACCTGTATCAACAGTTAACTTCCAAAATACAGCTGTAAAATTAGTTTTTGAATGGATAAATGACAGTAGTGTTGGTACTCAACCTCCTGCTGCTGTAGATAATATTTCGGTAGAAGCGATACTTTGTTCTGCTCCAACAAATTTAAATGTAGGTTTAGCATGTGATGATCCTGCTAAAGTTGAAGCTAACTGGACCAGAGGTGGTTATGAAAACTCATGGGAATATGTTGTTTTACCAGCACAAGCTCCACAACCAACAAGAGGTACTGTTATTTATAATCCATTTGTTGAAGTTTATGACTTAACGCCAGAAACAGAATATATGTTCTGGGTAAGAGCTATTTGTGGTGGTGATAACGGTAAATCATTATGGGTTAAAACGCCATTTAGTATTTCTGAAAGTTCAGTTACAAGTGCCAATCCATTCTGTGCTGGCGCTGAAGGAATTGTTTTCCCTAACGTAGATCGTTCTATGGGAGTACCTAATTTAACAAATGGAAGATTTCATTGTTTAGGCTCAACGCCTAACCCAGTTTGGTATTATTTAGAAGTTGATCAAGCAGGAAGATTAGATTTTCAAATCGTTCAGAATACTGAATTTAATGCACAAGGTAATCCAATTGGAAGAACTTTAGATGTTGATTATATCGCATTTGGTCCTTTTGATAGTTTAGCTGATGCATGTTCTAATGTGGTGGTTGAAGTAGGTTATCCTAATCCAGATTCAATGATTGTAGGTTGTAGTTACTCAGCTGCTGCAGTTGAGAATTTTTCTATAACAAATGGTCAGCCAGGTCAAGTTTACGCTATTTTAATTACTAATTTTAATGGTTCTGCTGGTTTTATTAAATTAATTCAAACCAATGCTGGGCAACCAGGTGCTGGATTAACTAGTTGTGATTTCTTATGTGAGGTTGATTTAGGACCTGATCGTGTCTTATGTAATCAAGATGAAGTGGTTTTAAGAGCAAATATTCCTACAGTTGATGGAGCTATTACTTCAATTGAGTGGTATTTTGAAGGAGTTCTTATGGATCCAAATATTTATAATACACAAAATATTAGAGTTAATCAATCGGGAGAGTATTCTGTTATTGTTGAAAAAGAAAACTGCCCGTCTGAAGAACCTATTACAGATTCAGTTAATATTACTTTCTCTTCATCTTATCAAGGTGAAATTCCAAGTATTTTTAATAAATGTGATATGGATCAAAATGGAGTTGAAATTTTTGATTTAGATGCTTTTGCTGCTGGTTTCATCCCTGCAGGAAGTGGATATACAGCTACATTCTATAATACATCAATAGATGCTTCTAATAATGAGAATCCAATTCAGTCACCATATGAAAGTGCAGGAGAATCTATTTTTATAAGAGTTGATGATGGTACTGGTTCAGCAGATTGTGTTAGAATTCATTTAATAGAATTAAAAGTAATTGAAGCAATAATTCCAATTGTTGAATTTGATTATGACGCACCTATTTGTGTAAACGGTTTTAGTTTTATTTCTCCAAATTTAGCTGCAGACTTTACATTAGGAGGTACTTTTAGCTCAACTGAAGGATTAGTAATTGATTCTAGAACAGGTGAAATTAATTTAGAATTTAGCCAGCCAGGTGATTATGTTGTAAAATATGAATTTGAAATTTCTGAAGGTTTGTGTGGGGAAGATGAAGTGTTTTCAACTCAAATTAAGGTTTTGCCAAAAATCGGATTTATGTTAGATGGATATTGTCATGACGGAAATTATACTATTTCAGCAATAGATGTTTTAGGAACTTTAGATTTTAATACAGTAACTTTTGAATGGTCTAATAATGTTGTTTCTTCTCAAGACCATACGGCTATTGTTGATAAAGAAGGTAAGTATAGATTAACAGTTACTACAGCAGAAGGTTGTGTTGAAACTGTGGAAATTGAAGTGAATAATGTTTACTGTGAAATTCCAAAAGGTATCTCTCCTAATGGTGATGGTAAAAACGATTCGTTTGTTTTACATAATTTTAAAGTAGAAAAACTTCAAATCTTCAACCGTTTTGGACAAGAAGTCTTTACACATGGTTCTGGATATATTAACCAGTGGTTTGGACAAAGTAATAGTGGTGGAGATTTGCCAAGTGGAACTTATTTTTATAATATTGTAACTCCTTATGAAACTTTCACAGGTTGGGTACAATTAGTAAGAGAACAAAACTAAAAAATAACTATTAACCAATCGAAAGACCATGTCTTTCGATTGGTTTAATTCTTAAAATGTATGAAGAAAATATACATATCAGCCTTATTGGCTTTATTAAGCTTAACAGATTCATCTGCACAACAAGATCCACATTATACACAATATATGTATAATCAAAGTGTAATAAATCCAGCTTACGCAGGTTCACGCGAAGGATTGTCGTTAGGTCTTTTACATAGAGAACAATGGTCAGGATTAGAGGGGGCTCCCAAAACAACTACTTTTTTTGGTAACGGGCGTGTAGGGAAAAATGTAGGTTTAGGTCTTTCGGTAATTTCTGACAAAATTGGACCTGTTACAGAGAATAATGTGTATGCAGATTTTTCGTATACTATAAAACTTCAACCAGGGCATAAGTTAGCTTTAGGGTTAAAAGCTGGGATGACCATGCAACAATCTGATTTTTTTAGTGAAATTTATGATTATGTTCCTGATCCAAACGATCCTGCTTTTGCTGAAAATACTAGCCAAAGCTTTTTTAATGTAGGTGCTGGTGCTTTTTATTATACTGATAAGTATTATGTTGGTTTCAGTGTTCCAAATTTTTTACAAAATACTTATGTAGAGAAAAATAATCGTAAATTCGGAAGCGATGTTATGCATATGTTTTTAACAGGAGGTTATGTTTTTGATTTAAATGAAGATTGGAAACTAAAACCTTCTGCTATGTTAAAAATGGCTGCTGGTGCTCCTTTGTCTACTGATGTTTCTTTGAATACAATGTATGCTAATAAACTTGAGTTTGGATTAACTTATCGTTTAGATGATTCTATGGGAGCAATGATTAATTATGCAGTATTACCAAATTTACGAATTGGTTATGCGTATGATCACGTTACTTCAGATTTGAAAACTGCAGCAACATCTTCTCACGAAATAATTTTGTTGTTTGATGTTTTCTTCAAAAAACGAGTTTCAAGCTCTCCACGTTATTTCTAAACCTAGAATTCTTCAATTTATAAATTAATGAAAAAACTATATATAAGCTTATTATTGTTAGGTAGTATTAGTCTTGGTTATGGACAAGATACTCCTGAAGAACGTTTAAAATTAGCAGATCAATTATTTAATCGTTACGAATTTTCTGACGCAGCAGCTCATTATCATAAATTAACAAAAGGTAGAAATCCTGATAATTATGTTAATTTGCAATTAGCAGAATGCTATTTTAATATGTTTAACACTGTTGAGGCTGCAAAATGGTATGGTAAAGCTTTGGAAGTAAATCCTAATTTAGATGCTGAAATTTATTATCGCTATGCTCAAATGTTAAAAGCAAGTGGTCGTTATGAAACATCAAATGCAGCAATGAAAGTTTTTGCAGATTTGAAACCAGATGATCAACGCTCAATAGATTTTTTAGCAGATCCAGATTATATTCCACAATTGCGTAGTCAAGAAGCATTGTTTACTTATGAAGATAGTAAAATGAATGATTTAAAGTTTTCTGATTTTGCTGGATTTTTAACTGATGATAATACCTTTTATTTTACGAGTGCTCGTACAGAAACTAAAAAGAAATATGGTTGGAATGAACAACCTTATTTAGATATTTATACTGCAAAATACGATCCAGAGGAAAGTAAATTTACAGATATTCAGGCTGTAAGTGAATTGAATACCAAGTTTCATGATGGGCCTGTAACAATTACAGGAGATGGAGAAACTATGTATTTTTCTAGTGAAAGTTTCCGTACAGGAGATTTTAAAAAAGACAAGAAATTAAGATTAAAACAAGGAAAAGTAAGTACTTATCGTGCAAAATTTGATGGAAAAAAATGGAAAAAAATTGAACCATTACCGTTTAATGATGCTAATTATATGGTAAGTAACCCAAGTGTTAATGTTGATGGTAGAACTCTATATTTTGCTTCGGATATGCCTGGTGGTGTTGGAGGAATGGATATATGGAAAGTTTCAATTAATGAAGATGGAACATATGGCGAACCTGTTAATTTAGGAGAAAAAGTAAATACAGAAGGACGTGAATCATTTCCTTTTATTGATAGTGTAAATAACAAATTATATTTTGCATCAGATGCAAGAAAAGGATTTGGTGGATTAGATGTTTATTCATTAGATTTGGATAATCCTTCAGCGGAAGCAAGAAATTTAGGAGATCCAATCAATACACCGAAAGATGATTTTGCTTTATCTTTTTACCCAGCTAAAAATCTAGGATTTGTTTCTACAAATAGAGTAGGTAGAGATGATATCTATATTATCAGACCAATATGTGTTACAGAAATTATCACTACGGTTAAGAATTCTAAAACAGGTGAAGTTTTAAGAGATACTCAAATTACTATTTTTGATCACGATAATAATCCAATTGAAACTAGATATACAGATAGTTATGGAGTTGTAAGGTATGAAGTTGACTGTAATCGTAGCTATTCTTTACAAGTAACAAAGGCTGACTTTGAAAGTAAAGATGTAGAGTTAGCTAAATGGAAAGGTGGAAAGCAACCAATCGAAGTTAATTTACGTCCGATTGAATTAATTATAATTGATGAAAAAATTGTTTTAGGAGATATTTATTTTGAATTTGATAAGTCTAATATTACTCAACAAGGTGCATTCGAGTTGAATAAATTAGTTCAAATTTTAGAAAGAAATCCTAATATGAAAATCAAGATCGAATCTCATACTGATAGTAAAGGAAGTGATGTGTATAACTTGAAATTATCTGAAAGAAGAGCTACTGCTACACTTCAGTATTTGAAATCTCAAGGAATTAACGGAGCTCGTTTAGAAGCTAAAGGTTACGGGGAAAGTCAACCAAAAGTTGATTGCGGTGATAACTGTACTCCAGAGCAAGATGCAACTAATAGAAGATCAGAATTTTTAATAATTCAAAAATAACATAGATTTGTATTTATTTTGAAGAAGGCTCAACACTTTGTTGGGTCTTTTTTATTAAAATTAATTTGTGGCATGAATCTTGTTTTACATAAAGAAGAAAATTAAATATTATTATATATGAAAGCTTTTAAATTTATTCTCGTAATTTTTGCTTTAGTGTTTGCAAGTGCTTCATTTGCGCAAAAAGGAGGAAATGTTGTTGCAAAGAGTTACGACATTTCAGATAATTTAGACTTACAAGCTGTAGCTTCAATTTTTGGAGAATCTAAAGATTTAGAAGATTTTGAACGCAAATTGAACGATCCGAAATTACAAATATCTAATTTAGATTTAAATCAAGATGGGTATGTAGATTATCTTCGAGTAGTTGAAGTTGCAGAAGGTGATACTCGCGTTATTGTTATACAATCAGTTTTAGGTCAAGATCAATTTCAAGATGTTGCAACTATTGAATTAGAGCGTCAAAAAGCTACCGCTTCATCTTCTACAAATGTGAGCATTCAAATTGTTGGAAATCCTTATATTTATGGGCCAAATTACATTTATGAACCGTATTATTATGCTACGCCAGTGTTTTTTGATTTCTTTTGGATGCCAACTTACCGACCATATTATTCACCTTGGTATTGGGGTTATTATCCTACTTATTATTCTTATTGGGCGCCTGTTCCGTATTACAGATATAACAGAAATGTATATCGTCATATAAACAGAGATAATAGATATGTTTATACAGATACAAGACGTGTGTCTAGAGCTGATAGAATGTATTCTAATGTAAGAGGTAATTCTTTAGAAAGACAAAATCCGAGTCGTTCTTTTGAATCTAGAAATTCAAATGTTACAAATAGATATGTTTATGATAGAGAACGTGCTGCTACAAGAAGTGCTAATCTTGAAACTTCAAGAGGTTCTTCGGTGACAGATCGAGCAAGTTTTTCTTCTTCAAGAGGTGATTTAACAACAGGTAGAAATTCGATTGAGCCAACAAATAGAGTAGCTGATGATCGTTCAAACTTGAGAACAAGTGATGCTTCTGAATTTAGAAGTTCTACGAATCGTGTTCGCTCTGATTTTAATGCCAATCGTGCTCAAATTTCTAGAGAAGCTAGAGTAAATATTTCTGATAATTCTAGAGTTAATAATTTAAACTCTAATTCAAATATTAATAGAACAAATACTCGTAGTGCTTCTGATTTTAATCAGTCAAGTAATAGAATAGAGCGTTCTTCAAGATCTTCATCAAATTCAAGTTTTAATAGATCATCAAGCTCAGATTCATTTAATAGATCTTCTAGTCCGAGTTCTATTAATAGAGGAGCAGGTTCTTTTCAAAGAAGTTCTTCCCCTGCACCTTCAAGAAGTATGAGTGCGCCTTCTTCATCAAGAGGAAGTAGTGCTCCGACAAGAAGCACAGGAAGGTAAACATAAAAAATAAGGCTTTAAGCCTTATTTTTTTATGTTTATAATTGGAAAGTGTTTTTTGGAATAAATTAAATTCAATAATAACAAATTAGATATAATTTATAATTATTAAAATGTGTTTTTTATTAAAAAATAATTCAGTATTTTTTATTTTAATCGTAAAAAATTTAGTTTTAATTTTTAAATGTATTTTTATATAGTTAATGTTTTAAATATTTTTATATTTGTTTTCAGCTACACATTTCTAAGTTAGCTAATTTTAAAAAGTAGTGTTTTTATTATGTTTTATAAGGGAAATGCCCATCTAGCAATAGATGGGTGTTTTTATTTAAAAATGTTTGAAAGTGAATTGGAATGTATTCTGAAATTTTTCACTAGACACTTTTCTGTTTTTTGGATTTTCTACGATATTGAAATCTGCTAATGAAAGGTTTAATACTTGAGCTGCTTTTTTATAGAAAACTTCTCTGGTATCGTACTGCGGATAAACCAAATTGTAAATTTCGTTTTTAATTGGTTTTTCAATTAAGGTTGAAATAGCTTCTATAGCATCGTACAAATGCAACATGTTAACCGGTTCGTTTCCGTTTTCGTTTACTTCTTTTTTAGCTAAGAATTTTACCGGATGTCTTTCTTCACCGAATAATCCACCTAAACGTAAAATGGTTGCGTTGAAATTTACGTTTTTAAGCAAGTTTTCTTCATTAATGATTATTTCCTTAGCGCGAAGATTATCTTCTTTTAAAAAAGCTGTTTCGTTAACTTCGTTTTCTAAACCATCGTAAACAGAAGTTGAACTTGTGTAAACTATTTGTTTGATTTGATGTTTTTCTGCCTGAGCAATAATCCAATTCATTTTGGCTACATATTCCAAAGCTTCGCTGTTTTTGCGATTGGGCGGAATGGTTATAATCAAAACATCACAATCGTTAAAAAACGCATTTGTTTGGATTGTATTGGTTGAAGGAACTTCCAACAAAAAAGGATGCAAGCCAGCTTCAGAAAACAAGGTTAATTTATTTTCTGAAGTGGTACTTATTTTAACTTGATGTTTTTTGGCTAATTGTTTTCCTAACGGAAGTCCTAACCAGCCACCACCAAGAATGCTTATATTTTTCATTTGGCTCTTAAATTGTATAAATCGGTACGGCGGTCTTTTTTAATTCTAACGCTTCCGTGTTCATGTAATTCTTTCAGCAAATTTAAGTCAACATCTACAATTAACGTCATTTCTGTGTTAGGAGTTGCTTCGGCTTTAACACCATTTGTTGGGAAAGCGAAATCAGATGGAGTAAAAACAGCTGCCTGACCAAACTGAATATCCATGTTATTTACCTTCGGAAGGTTTCCTACACAACCTGTAATGGCTACATAACATTCGTTTTCAATGGCTCTTGCTTGTGCACAACTACGAACGCGTGTGTAACCGTTTTGGGTATCGGTTAAATAAGGAACAAATAAAATTTCCATTCCTTGATCTGCCATTAAGCGTGAAAGTTCTGGGAATTCGACATCATAACAAATGATGATTCCAATTTTACCACAATCGGTATCAAAAGTCTGAATTACATCACCACCTTGCATTCCCCAATACATACGTTCATTAGGTGTTATATGTATTTTTCGATACATTTCAGATGATCCGTCGCGTTTACATAAGAAACCAACATTATAAAGCATTTCGTCTTCTTCATCTAAAAAAGGCATGCTTCCGGTTATGATATTGATGTTGTAGGAAATGGCGAATTCTTGAAACTTTTTACGAATAGGTTCTGTGAATTTAGATATTTCTCGAATGGCTTCAGATTCACTCATGTGATTGTAATCTGCCATTAAAGGTGCAATGAAAAGTTCAGGGAAACACGCAAAATCACTTTCGTAACCAGAAACGGCATCGATAAAGAATTCAGCTTGATCAAAAAACTCATCTAAATTGTTTAACGAACGCATTTGCCATTGAATCAATCCCAAACGAACCACGCTTTTTTTAACGTTAATTAAAGTAGGCGTTTTTTCGTAAGCAATGTTGTTCCATTCTAATAAAACAGCGTATTCTTTTGAATTGTGATCGCCTTCGAGATAATTTCGAATTAAACGTTTGATGTGAAAATCGTTATTGATTTGAAAGGAAATCACCGGATCGTGAATTTCGGTATTCTTTACCTTTTCTAAATATTGTTTTGGTGTTAATTCGGCAGCGTAATTGTGGTAATTCGGAATTCTTCCTGCGAAAATAATCGACTTTAAATTCAGCATTTCACATAATTCTTTACGTGCATCATACAAACGACGACCTAAACGCAATCCACGATAACTAGGATGAATAAATACATCGATTCCGTATAAAACATCACCATCATCTTTATGAGCTTTGAATTTACTATCGGTAATAATATCGTTGTATTTGTGGTTAGATAAAGCCAGAGTTTCATCAACAATTAGCGAAAGTGCTGCACCAACAACCACGTCGTCAACTACGATTACAATTTGCCCTTCCGGAAAAACTTTAAGTAAACGCTTAATTTCTTCCTTTTTCCAATAAGGATCTTCAACGTCTTCATCTTCGTAAGATTCTAACATTGATTTTTTAAGTTCGATATAATCTTCTATTTCTAAATTTCGAAGTTCAATTTTATTTATTTCTCTTTCCATTTATTAGAGTTTTAACTAATTTAATAAAAAAAGTTAAAACTTGTATTTTCGGAATGAATTAATAAAAACTTCGAAAATCTGGTCTATTTGTGAAAGGTGAAAATGACCACGGAATTGAACTTAAAATGATAATTAATATAATAACAAATCTTTTTAAGAAATAAGAATTGGCTTGAATTGTATTGATTTTGTTTCGGATTTTAAATGTGAAAAAATTAAATAATACAATTCCTAAAATCATCATAGATGAATGTTCTAAGCCAAAAAAACGAGGTTGACGTAATTTAACTGTTTCTTGAAAATTTTCCCAAAATAAATGAACCAACTGGCTTTTTGAAAACAGTAAAATGCCAATGATAAGTTGTAGATTTAAAATTAAGCAAACCGTTTGTAACCAACGAAAGTTTTGTATACTAAAAGACTTTTTATTATGGTGATTAAATAATAAAATAATGCCTGTTATTAAAAGTGCAACAAGTATAAGCCAGCGTAAAACTGAATGTAAAGCTAATAGAAAAGTAAACATTTTATGAGTTGCGTTTTACAAGTACAAACCAATCATTATCAATGAGCATATAACCCTGATCGTAAACGAAAAAATATGTAGTTGCGTTTTTTGTGTTGTAGATAGAGGTGAAGTATTCAAATTCAAAACCCAATTGTAAGAGTTTTGAACGCGTAGTTTTTGATTTTTCTTCAGGATTCAATGCACTTAAAATGCGATAGTTTTTGCGTAATTTGTTATTAATATTACGCATTAAATTGGTAGCATCTTTGTTTTGTTTGTTGTTGAAAGTGTTTCTACAACTATCGTTACAAAACTTTTTGTCTTCTCTACCAATAATTTTTTCGCCACATTCTAAGCAAACTTTACTCATTTTTTATTTTAAAAATACAAAATATTTTTAAAAAGGTTCAAAATCAGTTAAATGAAAATATTTAAAGTTAATTCAATAGTGTTAATTTATCAGAAATATGATTTCTTACTTCCATATAATTGGTCATATATAAACTAGACATCACTGCAACAGATTTATCATTTTTAATTAAATACAAATGCTCTTGATGTTGCCCACGAACTTTAAAATCACGAATCACGAAACCTTGTAAATCTTTCCAATTAAATTCACGTTTTGTACCAATACCAAGCATTTGTTTAATTTCTATTTTCTCATCAAATAGAATAAACTTTGACATTCTGATATTCATTTCAATAAGAATTCCCCAAATCACAACGGCTAAAATTATTAAACCAGAAAAAATTAAAAAAACTTTAACTTGCCAGTTATAATCTCCGTTGGTAAATGAAATAACTTTTCGAACTAAATAAGCTGAAATCACAGGAAATGAAACCACTAAAACACTGTAGAAATAGGCTGTATTTGAAAATTTCGAAGTAACCATGTTGTAAATTTTTTACAAAAATAGCCATTCTATATCATATCTTAAGATATTTTTTTATTAATTGCTTTCTTTAAAATGATCAATTTTATTAAATGTAAGTTCTTTAAAATAAAATAATATCCGACAACAAACAATTACAATCGACTTTAAATGATTAACAACCGATTAACATAATTCTAATTTAGGAATTTTGCTTCAGAAATAAATCAAATGTTTAATTATAAATTTATAAGCCATGAGTACATTAAGAAACAGCGTTAGATTAATAGGACGCGTAGGAAACAATCCAGAAGTTAAAAACTTTGACGGAGGCAAAAAAGTTGCAACTTTAACTTTAGCAACGAATGAAGTTTATTATAATGATAAAAATGAAAAAGTTGAAACTACACAATGGCACAATTTGGTAGCATGGGGAAAAACGGCTGAAATCATAGGAAAATTTGTAGAAAAAGGAAAAGAAATTGCAATAGAAGGCAAACTAACTTACAGAAATTACGATGATAAAGAAGGTAATAAGCGTTATGTAACAGAAATTGTGATTAATGAAGTAGTTTTATTTTAATAAATTTACCGCACTTTCATAAAAACACTTACAAACTTGTTTTGTAAGAGCTTTTAGTTTATTTTCGAACTAACTGCAATTTTAATTTTTTATGAAATTTAATTACAAAATCTTCTTTATTTATTTTACTATTCTGTTTACGCTACGATGGGCCTTTGATATGTTTCATATAGAAAATATTGTTGGCAGTTTAGTATTTGCAATAGTATTATCGGTTTTTCTTACATTTAATATAAATAAGAAACATAAGCCTTTATCAAATTTAGAATTAAAATTAAAAGAAAATGAAACTGTGCAAGATGTTTATTTTGTTAGTACAAAACAAAATAACAATAGTTGGACAACAGGAAATTTATTTATCACAAATTGTAGAATTGCATTTGTAGATAAACGTTTTGACATCCAACAACAAGATTTTGAGTTAGTACCATCAGATATAACGAATGTTGAATTATTAAAAGCGCGTTTGTTTCAAGATCGATGTATTAAAATAGAGACGAATTCAGGAAAATCAATGAAAATTAATGGATACGAAAACGCAAAATCAATTCTTGAAGTTTTTCAAAAAATTATAAAACAAAAGCTGTAAAGATATTTATAGCTTTTGTTTTTATTTAAACTCTTTTAGAATTTTATCTACAATTACTTGAGCTAATTTTCTTTTACTTTCAATAGTCCAACCGGCAATATGCGGTGCTAATAGTACATTTTTAGCATTCATTAAATATTGCATAGGTTCTGGTAATTCGTTCTCTGAAAACATATTTTCAAACGAAGATTTTTCATACTCCAAAACATCTAAAGCAGCACCAAATATTTTTCCTGTTTTTAAACCCAAAACTAAAGCAGCCGTATCAACTGATTTTCCTCTCGCGGTATTTACAAACCAAAATGACTTTTGAAAATTTGAGATAAAAGCTTCATTTATCAAATGAAAAGTTTCTGATGTTTGCGGCGTATGTAAACTTAAAATATCGGTTTGTTCAAACAATTCATTTAAAGAAACTTGGTTTGCATTTTCATCACCAACGTTGGGTTTGATATCATAACAAATAACATTACAATCAAAACCTTGTAAACGCTTAGCAAATGCTTTGCCCATGTTTCCGTAGCCGATAATCCCAACCGTTTTACCTTCAATTTCAAAACCACGATTTTCTTCGCGTAACCAAATACCATTTCTAACTTCCTGATCAACTAAATTTAATTTGTTCATTAAACAAAGAAGCATTCCTAAAGCATGTTCACCAACTGATGTACTATTTCCTTCAGGAGCAGCAATCAATTTTATTCCTTTACTTTGAGCATATTCACAATCTATATTTTCCAAACCTGCACCAACACGTCCAATAAATTTTAGATTAGTTGCAGCATCCAAAAAGGTTTTATCAATTTTAAAACGACTTCTTAAAATAATACCGTCATAATCGGAAATTTTATCTTCAATTTCTTTTTTTAACGAAGTATAATCTTCGTGATTTTCAAAACCTGCTTGTGCCAATTGTTCAAGCATTAATTCGTGATTGCTATCTAAGTGAAGTATTTTCATTACTAATTTTTTTACAGTTTAAAAGTAGTCAAAATTTAGTTTTTTTTATGTTCTTAATAGTTAGAAAAGATTTTTATAGATAAAAAACGACTCTTTTTATTTTGAAACACTTCTTAGTTTGTTCAAGTGAATTTATCTATAATTAGAATTAGTTAAAGGTTGTTTTTAATGTTAAATATTTAATGTTGTGTTAATTTATTTTGATATGAAATATATGTAGATTTTTCATCTAATTAATTGATATATATTGTTTTGTATCATTATTATTATTGAAAAGTTAAATTTTAACATAATTATTTATTAAAGCGCTTATTTAAATAACAAAAGTCATATACAATCAATTAGGTTGTATAATCAATCACTAATTTTTGGTTTAAAAGACCAATTTAAAAGTTTAATTTTTATGAAAAAAAACACTAATTTTATTATTAGCATTTTGACAATAATAATCTTGTCATTTGCTTTTTATTCTTGTAGTAATGAGAATGAAACTGAAAATAAACTACATTGTGTAAGCTCCCCAAAAAAAAGTACAGTTTAAAAAGAGAAAAATTATTAATTTTAAACTAAACTGTAATAATGA
>NZ_CANRNX010000022.1 GCF_947632075.1 uncultured Flavobacterium sp. | reverse complement strand
TGCAGATCCTGAAACGATGCCGGTTTTCGGAACAATCGCTTCTCAATTTAATGATCCAGGTACAAACCAATTGTACAAAGCAATCATGGATAAAGTGGTTGAAAAAACAAGTGCAGATTTAAAATCGAATTTCGAAATCACTAAAGAAATGAGTGAAAAGATTTTCGTAATTCCACCTTCACGTACTCGTTATTTATCTGAAATCGCTGAAAATAATAGAGGTTATGATTCTAGAGCTAATGCTCAAAAAGAAGTGGCTCAAAAATTATACGGATTCTTTAAAACGATTGAAACCATTTCAGGAAAAGTTCCAACAATTAATCAATACGGAATTGAAATTACAGGAACCGAAAATCCAGATTTAACTAAAGTTCTTTTAGCTGAATTCGATAAATTAAAAATGAATTTAGATCCTTTCAACTGGGAAGTTATTACAACTTGGGATGAAAAGGTAAATAAATATAAAAATCCAGTTTATTCATTTAAAGTTCGTGATAAAGAAATTAAGATTCAAACACATTCAGAATCGTTATCACACTTACAAATTCCTAAAATAGCTTTACCAAAGTATGAAGCTTGGGGAGATATTTTACGTTGGGTTTTGCAAGAAAATGTTCCGGGGGAATTTCCATTCACATCAGGATTATATCCATTCAAACGTGAAGGAGAAGATCCAACTCGTATGTTTGCCGGAGAAGGTGGACCAGAGCGTACCAACCGTCGTTTCCATTATGTATCTAAAGGAATGCCTGCAAAACGTTTATCAACAGCTTTTGACTCGGTAACTTTATACGGAAATGATCCTGGATATCGCCCTGATATTTACGGTAAAATTGGTAACGCCGGAGTTTCGATTTGTTGTTTAGATGATGCGAAGAAATTATATTCAGGTTTCGATTTATCACATGCAGCTACTTCAGTTTCTATGACCATAAACGGTCCAGCGCCAATGTTGTTAGGATTTTTTATGAATGCGGCAATCGATCAAAACTGTGAGAAATATATTAATGAGCATGGTTTAGAAGCAGAAGTTGAATCTAAAATTAAAGCGAATTAAGAAAAATACGTTAGCTCAAGTTCGTGGAACGGTTCAGGCAGATATATTAAAAGAAGATCAAGCTCAAAATACTTGTATTTTCTCAACTGAGTTTGCTTTACGTTTAATGGGTGATGTACAAGAATATTTCATCGATAAAAATGTTCGTAACTTCTATTCAGTTTCTATTTCTGGATATCATATTGCCGAAGCTGGAGCGAATCCGGTAACGCAATTGGCATTTACTTTGGCAAACGGATTCACTTACGTGGAATATTATTTATCCCGCGGAATGGATATTAATGCTTTTGGCCCTAACTTATCATTCTTCTTTTCAAACGGTATCGATCCAGAATATTCTGTAATCGGACGTGTGGCTCGTAGAATTTGGGCAAAAGCTTTAAAGAATAAATACGGTGCAAATGAACGCGCTCAAATGTTGAAATATCACATTCAAACATCAGGTCGTTCGTTACACGCACAAGAAATTGATTTTAACGATATTCGTACAACGTTACAAGCATTATATGCGATTTACGATAACTGTAACTCGTTACATACAAATGCGTATGACGAAGCAATTACAACACCAACAGAAGAATCAGTGCGTAGAGCAATGGCAATTCAGTTAATCATCAATAAAGAATTAGGTTTAGCTAAAAACGAAAATCCAATTCAAGGTTCTTTCATTATTGAAGAATTGACTGATTTAGTTGAAGAAGCTGTTTTAGCAGAATTTGATCGTATTACAGAACGTGGTGGTGTTTTAGGTTCAATGGAAACGATGTACCAACGTTCTAAAATTCAAGAAGAATCGTTATACTACGAAACATTAAAACATGACGGACGTTTCCCAATCATTGGTGTGAATACGTTCTTAAGCTCAACAGGTTCTAAAACGGTTGTTCCTGCAGAGGTAATTCGTGCAACAGAAGAGGAAAAACAATTCCAAATCAAAACAAAAGAAAACTTAAATACTCGTAATGCAGATGCTGCTGAAAAAGCGTTAGAAGAAGTTCAAACAGCTGCTATTAATAACAAAAATATTTTTGAAATATTGATGGAAGCTACAAAAGTTTGTTCTTTAGGTCAGATTACCTCTTCGTTGTTTGAAGTAGGTGGTCAGTACCGCAGAAATATGTAATCATATTTTCATGATAAAAAGTAAAAAACGTATCCAAGTTATTTTGGGTACGTTTTTTTTATGTTTTTGACTAAAGCTAATTTATTTGTTTACCAAAATCATTTTATATAGTAATAAGAATTGATTGTTTATGTATTTGTTTGTTATTGTATTAAATAAATAAACTAGGTGTTAAAATTTAGTTAAAATTTTATCGTAAGTTTATTGTGTATCTTTTTTTATTGATATAAATAATGTTTTAATAAACTTTTTTTAGGTATGACTACAATACATAAACTTCTAATGTCCTTAACAGGACTCTTCCTATGTTTCTTTCTCTTGATTCATTTCTTGGGTAACACGCAATTGTTTTTACCTCCCTCCGAAGCTCAACAAAACTTTAATTGGTATTCAAGTATTCTTACTGGGAATATTTTTATAAAAATGGTTTCCTATGTTTTGTACTTATCTATTCTGATACATGCAATTTATGCTTGGATAATTACCATGAAAAATAATAAATCTGGTGGACATTATAAAAAAGATAGTCGATCAAGATCTAGTAAATGGAGCAGTAGAAATATGAGTTTTTTAGGATTTATTATTTTAATTTTTTTAGTCCTACATTTTCAAAACTTTTGGTATGTGTATAAATTCGGATCTATCGGATTAGATCCTTGGGGTAACAAAGATTTGTATACTGTTGTTGTCACTGCTTTTCAACAAGGTTGGTTGGTTATAATTTATGTTATAGCTATGATTGCTTTAGCGTATCATTTAGCTCACGGAATTTCAAGTGGAATTAGAACATTAGGATTATTTAATCCCAAATTCGTTCGTTGGATTCAATGTTTTGGTGTTGCTTATTCTGTACTTATTTGTTTAGGATTTGCTTTAATGCCGGTTTATATATTTTTCACTTCTAAATAGTTAATGATGAAATTAAATGCTAAAATTCCTCAAGGACCATTAGAAGAGAAATGGTCTAATTATAAAAAAACGGCAAAACTTGTTAATCCTGCCAATCGTAAAAAGCTCGATGTAATTGTTATCGGAACCGGCTTAGCTGGTGCCTCTATAGCTGCATCACTTGGCGAAATGGGTTACAATGTTAAATCATTTTGTTTTCAAGATTCGCCACGAAGAGCACATTCTGTTGCGGCTCAAGGTGGTGTGAATGCCGCAAAAAATTATAAAAACGATGGTGATAGTGTCTACCGTATGTTCGTTGATACTTTAAAAGGTGGTGATTTCAGAGCTCGTGAAGCCAATGTTTATCGTTTGGCTGAATGTTCGGTTAACTTAATAGACCAAGCAGTTGCTCAAGGGGTTCCTTTTGGTAGAGAATACGGTGGTTATTTAAATAATCGTTCTTTTGGTGGAGTTCAAGTTAGTAGAACTTTTTATGCTCGTGGACAAACTGGACAACAATTACTATTAGGAACCTATCAAGCTTTGATGCGCCAAGTAGATAAAAAAACGGTTCAACTATATGCTAGTCATGAAATGTTAGATTTAGTTGTAATTGACGGACGTGCACGTGGTGTTATTGTTCGAAATCTAGAAACTGGTGCTATCGAGCGTCATGCTGCTCATGCTGTGGTTTTGGCTACAGGTGGTTTCGGAAAGATATATTATTTATCAACTTTAGCAATGGGATGTAATGGTTCTGCGATTTGGCGAGCTTACAAAAAAGGCGCTTATTTCGCTTCTCCAAGTTGGACACAAATTCATCCAACTTCTCTTCCTCAATCTGGAGATTACCAATCTAAACTGACTTTAATGTCGGAATCACTTCGTAATGATGGACGTATTTGGGTTCCGAAAAATTTAGAAGAACAACGTCTTGCAAATGACATTCCTGAAGAAGAACGTGATTATTATTTAGAGCGCAGATATCCAGCTTTCGGAAATTTAGCTCCGCGTGATATTTCTTCTCGTGCGGCAAAAGAACGTATTGATGCTGGTTATGGAGTTGGCGCTTTGAAAAATGCGGTTTATTTAGATTTTTCAAAAGCTATTAAAGAACAAGGACAGGCTAAAATTGCCGAGAAATACGGAAACCTTTTTAATATGTATGAAAAGATTACCGGAATAAATGCCTATAAAGAACCTATGATGATTTCTCCGGCTGCACATTTTTCTATGGGTGGACTTTGGGTTGATTATGAATTGATGACAACAATTCCAGGTTTATTTGCTCTTGGTGAAGCTAATTTTGCAGATCACGGTGCTAATCGTTTAGGTGCGAATTCATTACTTCAAGCTTCTGTTGATGGTTATTTTATAGCACCTTATACCATTGCTAATTATTTGGCAGATCAAATTAAAGTCGGAAAAATAGATACAAATCACGAAGCATTTGATAGAGTTGAAGCCGAAGCAAAACTAAAATTAGATCATTTACTTCAAATAAAAGGGACGCAAACTGTAGATTATTATCATAAAAAATTGGGCAAACTACTTTATGATTATTGTGGTTTGGCACGAAATAAAGAAGGTTTAGAATTCGCAATTGATGCCATTACCAAGTTACGTGAAGAATTTTATAAGAATGTAAACGTTACTGGTGATTCTGATAGAATGAATGCTGAATTAGAAAAAGCAGGTCGCGTGGCAGATTATTTTGAAATCGGGGTTTTAATGTGTTATGATGCTTTAACAAGAAACGAATCTTGTGGTGCGCATTTCCGTGAAGAATTCCAAACTCCTGATGGTGAAGCCGAACGTAATGATGCCGAGTTTCAATTTATATCTGCATGGGAATGGCCGGGATCATTAGACAAAGAACCGATCTTAAATAAAGAAAACTTGACTTTTGAATTTGTTCAACCAACTATTCGTAGTTATAAATAAACCAACTTATGAAATTAAATCTTAAAATATGGCGACAAAAAAATCGTGAAGATCAAGGTCGTTTGGTTGATTATACGTTAGATAATGTAAATACGCACATGTCTTTTTTAGAAATGTTAGATACGTTGAATGATGAGCTAATTCGAAAAAATGAAGAACCTGTAGAATTTGATCACGATTGTAGAGAAGGTATTTGCGGACAATGTGGTGTGGTAATTAATGGAATCGCTCACGGTCCTTTAAAAAACACAACCACCTGTCAGTTGCACATGCGCGAGTTTAAAGATAACGAAACCATTTTTATAGAACCTTTTCGTGCATCAGGATTTCCGATTAAGAAAGATTTAAAAGTGGACAGAACTGCTTTTGACCGAATCATTTCTGCTGGTGGATACGTTTCTGTAAATACAGGTCAAGCACCAGAAGCAAATTCAATTCCCGTTTCGCACGAAATTGCCGAAAGTGCTTTTGATGCTGCAGCTTGTATTGGTTGTGGAGCTTGTGTAGCAACTTGTAAAAACGGAAGTGCTGCTTTGTTCACTTCAGCAAAAATTTCACAATTTGCTCAACTTCCTCAAGGAAAAGTAGAACGAAATTCTCGAGTTTTGAAAATGTTACATCAAATGGATACTGAAGATTTCGGTCATTGTTCAAATACAGAAGCATGTGAAGTTGAATGTCCTCAAGGAATTTCTGTTTTAAACATTGCGCGTATGAATTACGAGTACAATCGAGCAAGTTTCTTCAAATCTAAAAAGCATTAATCATGCAATTTCGTTCTCAATTTGGTATAATAGCTTTGTTAATTACAAGTTGTTTACACGCTCAAGAACCCGTTTTTGAAGAGATTGAAGTTAATGTTGTAGAGCCAAAAAAGAAAGAAGAAACGTTTCCTAAGTTAAAATTGGGAGGTGTTTTTCAAGCACGTTATTTAGTAAATTTGAAAGATAATGTAGATGTTAATGGCTTAAATTACACCAATGGAAAAGGGGTTAACAATTCATTTGAAATTAAAAGAATGCGTGTCTCGTTAGCTGCTCGAATTTCTGAAAATTTAGAATTGAATACCTTAATCAATTTAGCTGATTTCAAAAACGATCCCAAAACACGTGTACTAGAAAATGCTTTTGTAAAATATACAATAAGCAAACAATTACAAATCCAAGCGGGGCAATTTAGGCCTCAATTTGGAATTGAGGATTCTCATGCGGTTGATATCATCAAATCTATCGATTGGTCTAATGCTTATTATTTGATGGGAAGCAACGGTTGGCAAAGTTTTCAAATCGGTGTGTCTGCCGGAGGTGAAGTTGATTTAGGAAAAGTTCCTTTTCATTATGCTGTTTCTATAACTAACGGAAATGGAAAAAATACTTTAGATAATAACGATGGTAAACACTACACCGGAAGATTTTCTTTTGATTTAGATAAAAAACACGATTTTACAGTTGGTGTAAGTGGTGGAATTGGCGACGAGAATTTAAAAAAAGTTTACGCTTATGGATTTGATTTTACCTACAAAGTAAATTTAGCTCAAGATTGGAGTGTTGATTTTAGAGCAGAAGGTTATCAAGCAACAAACCATGTTTTATATACTTCTGTATTAGCTAGTTTAGGCGAAGAAAATGCTCCTCAAATTAATATAAATGACTATTTATTAGGAGGTTTTTATGTACTTCCGAATTTAAGATATGAAATCGGACATCCGCGTTTTAAAGCTGTTGAGTTTTCACTTCGATACGAATATTTAGATGCAAGTACAAAAATCGATTCAAATCCTAGACAAACTTGGACTCCAATGCTTAGTTTAGAATTTCTTAAAAACTATGGTGCACGTTTGCAAGTGGGAATGCAATTCGATAATTATAAAACTAACATCCCAAATACCAAAAACTACAATTCAAGTTTAGGATTTGTACAATTTCAATGCAGGTTATAACCTAATAAATGAAAATTATGAAAGAAGTTAATTTAATAAAATTAGCAATTACACTTGCTGTTGGAATTGCTATTTGGCTTTGTCCTATCCCAGTCGGAGTGGTACCAGAAGCTTGGCATTTATTTGCCATTTTCGTGGCTACCATTTTCGGAATTATTTTAAAAGCCGCACCTATGGGAACCATGTGTATGATTGCTGTTGGTTTAACTGCAAGTTTTCAATTGTTAGCGCCCGGTGAACCTGGTAAGTCAATTACTTTGAGCTTAAAAGGTTTTGGAGATAAGGTTATATGGTTAATCGGAATTTCTTTTTTTATTGCACGCGGATTTATAAAAACAGGTTTAGGAAACAGAATTGCTTATTTGTTTATAAAAGTTTTCGGAAAAACAACTTTGGGTTTGGCTTACGGAATTGGTTTAGCTGATTTGGTTTTAGCTCCAGCAATTCCAAGTAATACAGCTCGTGGTGGTGGAATCATTTATCCAATTATGAAAGCAACGGCTTTGAATTTTGATTCAGATCCGCAAAAGCTAGAAACACATCGAAAGTTAGGTTCTTTTTTAACCTTAAATTGTTATTATGCAAATTTGATTGGATCAGCTATGTTTTTAACCGGAACAGCAAGTAATCCTATGTGTCAGAAATTTGCCGCAGATATGGGATTATCTATTACCTTGATGTCTTGGGCACAAGCTGCCATTGTTCCAGGATTAGTTGCTTTCTTTTTAATGCCATTGGTTTTATATAAAATATTTCCACCTGAATTGAAAAAAACTGCAGATGCTCCTAAAATCGCTTCCGAAAAATTAAAAGAAATGGGACCTTTCAAAGGTTCTGAAATTTTAATGCTTGTAACCTTCTTTATTCTTTTAGGATTATGGATTACCGGTGATTTATTTAGTATCGATGCTACTACAACTGCGTTTATCGGTTTAGCGATTTTATTATTAAGTTCGGTTTTAACTTGGGAAGATGTTAAGGCAGAAAAAGGAGCTTGGGACACCATTGTTTGGTTTGCAGTTTTGGTAATGATGGCAAGTTCATTAAACGAATTAGGATTTATTCGTTGGTTTAGTAGTTTAATAGAAGCTCAAATGGGCGGAATGGATTGGCATTTTGCTTTCCCAATTATATTAGGTGTTTATTTCTTTAGTCATTATATGTTTGCTAGTGCAACTGCACATGTTGCTGCTATGTACGCAGCTTTATTAGCTGTAGGAATTTCTATTGGAGTTCCTGGTTTACTTCTTGCATTAATGCTTGGTTTCACTGGTTCGTTATACGGAACATTAACTCATTACGGCCACGGACCCGCGCCGGTATTTTTTGGAAGTGGCTATGTAGATTTAAAAGCATGGTGGATTTACGGTTTAATTATCGGATTGTTTTTAATGATAATTTTCTTAGTTGTAGGAACTTCTTGGATGGGACTAATAAATGCCTATTAATTTTTCTATTCTGATTTTATTATTTGATTTATCAATTTTGATATAATTCTAAGTATTAATCAAAAACATATTTGAGTTCCTTCCATTTACGAAGGAACTTTTTATTTTAAAACCTTTTTGCGACAGATTTGATTTTACGATTTTTTATAGAAGTTTCTTAAAATACAATTTTATAAAATGATTTAAGGTGTGGATTATATATAATATATAAAAAAAATATTAATTAAAAAACGATGATTTTGTTTTAATGTTAAAAAAGTATTTTATATTTTTGTTTTTTAACATTATGGTTGTTTTAGATTGTGTTTGTTGTGTTAAATTGATGAATTATTATTTTTCATGTGTTTTATTATTAGATATGATAATTTTAATTGTTAGGTGTGCAGACTTAATTGAATTAAATAAAATGAAATCACGATGATTTAGTGTGTATAATATACCATGCAATTTTACTTAATGTTTTAAAATGTACCAACCTACTCAGTTATCTTAAAGTTAAGACTCTGGGTTTTTAAATAAATTAAATATGAAAAAGATCAATGTACGATTATTAACACTTTTGTCAGTTTCATGCTTGTTAGTAGCATGTAATGACGATTCTATGAGTGATGAAGAACTTGTTGTAGATAAGGAAATCTCAACAAGTGGAAAAGTTATTAATTTGAAAGGAGCCCACAACGGGGTTGTTTATTCATTTAAAGATGTTTCTCTGAATTCTGAACTTTTGGTTCTTAACAAACAAAATATCGAGCTATTAAGCACAGCGAATGAATTAGAAAACGGAATTATAAAATTTAAAGCCATTTCAGACGAAATTTTGGATAAAATTACTGAAAATAGAATTTTATTTATAAGCAGTCATGATAATACTTTCTTACGTAAAATAGTGTCAATTAATAAAGACATCAATGGTAATTTTGAACTAGTTACTGCATTAGCTCACCTAGGAGAAGCTTTTGAGGGCGGAGAAATTAACTTTAAAGTTGATTTATTTAATGGATCTCAAAGTAATGAGCAAAACGCTATATACTCTCAAAATTCAAACTATGAGCAAAACTACTTTTATGATATAGTTAATTTAAACAGTAATCATAACTTGTGGAATTTTAATTATAATCCTGCTACTAACATTAGCATGTCACTAAATGTAGGAATGAGTTTTAGCCAACAACAGTTATTACCAACTCAATTTTCAACTGTTTTCGAATTAAACACAAACGTTAATCCGTATTTTACTTTTGCTGGATCATATAACCAAACGCATTCAGATGATTTTGTTAAATTTATTCCGCAATCTGTTATTGATTTGATTAAGACCCAGGAGTTTGAAATTGATATTCCAGTAAATACTTTTGGAATTGAATCATTACCCGCTAAAGTGAAAATTAAAGATATAAATATGCCTATTTCTTTAGAAGCTAATATATCTAAGCAAAGTGACCTTACTTACGGATTTAATGGAAAATTAAAAATTGGATACATCGCTAATATTAAAGGGTTTAATGTTACTAAAACGCCAGTCTTTGAAAATAATTTACAAGTGAATTTACCATCAACCTCTTCTTTTGGAGGCGAATTAATTACTTCAACAGGTATTGTTATAACTCCTAGTATTTCAATACTGAATGGTTCTTATAATGTATCAGGTGATTTAAAAATGACTGTAGATTCAGAAACAAGCGGCTATTTATCATATCCTCAAAACCAGCCTGTGTTTGGCTCAAAAGGTGTTTTTAAAGCATCATCTAATTTAATTTTGGACTTGTTTCTTGCAAAAGTGCCAATTGAGATTCTTAATCAGCAAAAAGATTTATGGACTGTTGGAACTATAGATAAATCAATTATTTATTCCAATTTATCTTGGAATGTGTTATCTAATTACACAACAAACATTCTAAATAGTACAAGAGTTTATAAAACTAATTTTTCTTTAGATTATAGATATCCAATTATGGGTAAAATGCTTCCTAACCAATTATTTATTAGTTATGATGTTTATCAAAAAAATGGAACTACTAAGATAATTTCAGTGAGTAACGCTTCTTTGACTCCCCAAAATTTAACTACTTCTAATTTTACATTTAGTTTAGATATTCCATACAAGAAAACTGGTGGATTATTTTCAACTACTTATGAAAATCAAAGTGTAATTAAAAATATTGTAATCAGAGATAATAAGGGATATATCTACGAAGGAGTATTAAATCCAACAACCAATGTTGTTGAAAATAGTTTTACGATAACTAGATAAAAATTATAGTAAACCTCAGTTAACTTAGCTGAGGTTTTTTTATTTATTTTTTTTAACAGTTTCTGGAAATATGTGGTATTTTTATGAAGAATTTTAATCAACCACTTATGAATTTACATCAAAAAAGAGTAGAGGAGGTTAAAAGTTTTTTTTATAATAATGATATTAATTTAGGATTTAGAAAACTTTTAGATTGCGTGACCGATACTCAAAATATGATTATCTACAAAAAAGCAATTGAGCTAACCGATTTTAAAGAGTCAAATCCAAGTAAGATTGAAGAGTTTGTAAAAAAAGCTAATGATTTACTTCTTGAAGTCAATCAAATTAATGTATCAGAAACTAATGTGAGTATTCCTGTTTTAAAAGCTGTTGAAATTTCTAAAAGTTATGGAAATTCAAAATTTGCTTTGGGTCCTGTATCTGTAGAAATCAGAAAGAGGCAGGTGTACGGTTTGGTAGGAGAAAACGGAAATGGAAAAACAACTCTACTTCGCATCTTAGCGAAAGAAATCTCTTTTAATCAAGGAAGTTTAAATTTTAGTTTTAATTCAGAATTAAAAAACGATTACGATTTACGTACTCGATTAATTTATATTCCGCAACGTACCGAGCGTTGGTACGGAAGTTTAAAAGACAATTTGAAATTTGTTTTAGCTAATTATGGAGCAAAACCCGAAGAAATTGAAACGCGTGTTTTATTAATGATTGCTCGTTTAGGTCTTTGGAAATATAAGCATTTACAATGGAACGAACTTTCTTCAGGATATAAAATGCGTTTTGAATTAGCACGAACTTTACTTCGTAAACCTGAAATTTTATTGTTAGATGAGCCACTTGCTAATTTAGATGTTTTAGCGCAACAAGTAATTTTAGAGGATCTAAAAGCTATAGCTAATTCAGTAAATAATCCAATTGCATTAATTTTAAGTTCGCAACAATTGTTTGAAGTTGAGAAGATGTCAGATAAAGTCATTTTCTTAAAAAACGGAAGATATAAAGAAAACCTTGAACAAGATGTTACAGAAGCCTCAGACTTAATCATAGAATTAGATACCAAAGTTTCTCGAGAACAACTGCAAGAGGTTTTTGCTAATTTAAAACTGCAAAAAATAATTTATAATGGTGGTATCTATGTTATTTATTTTCATAATTCAACAGACTTTCACGAAGTTATATTTGAATTAGGTAAATCTCAAATTCCATTAACCTACATTCGAAATATTTCAGCTTCAACTCGTCGTTTCTTTATGAATTAAAAATCACCACTATGAATATCTTTTCAAAAATAAATCAAAAAATATTAGAACGTTATCCTAATATCTGGAACACAAAAATAGTTTGGATTCTCTTAATAGCTTTGTGTGTTCATATTATCTTTTTCGGGATAGGATTCGTTTATCATTCCTCTCCTGAAAGTTTGCAAGAACGGTATATCTTAGAAAGTTTTTTTACAAGCGGACTAATTATGGTTAGTGTTGTAATATCTATTTTAATACTTGTTGGATGGTTGGTATACATGTTTAAGAATAATGCTTTTAAGAATTTTTATCCAACAACAAGCTTACAATTATTCGGACAATTTGTTCAATATTTTATAATCATTTTAGTTAGTACCTCTTTTTATTTTTCTTATATGTTCGGTATTGAAACTTATGTAAAAGTGAATTATCCTGACGCTAAGATGAAACAGCAAATTGATTTAGCTAATAAAGTTTATCCCTTCTTATCTCATAATTCAGAAGATTATTTGCTAACAAATAAACGTTTTCCAGAAATTTTCTCAGAGTTATTTTGTGAAACAGATCCAGATGAAATTAATTACAATTTACCATATTATCGTTTTTATAATGAGGTATACCAGTTTAACGAAATTTACTCTGTAACTGTTACTGAACGTGATAGCTTGTCTCGTTTTGTTTATCCGAAAAGAGAAGCGCAATTAAATATTCCGCTTGCTTATACAGATGAATTAGAGAAAAAATGTATTTTTTACTTTAAGAAAAATGTAGTAGACATGTCAGATTACATTAAAGATGCAAATTTAAATTACGGAAATTTCTCTAAGGTGTTTTATAAATTTGGTGATGGATCAGGTTTATCTAATTATATCTATGATTATGAATCAGCAGTTGGAAATAACGAATCTGATTTTTCAATGCAATCTAATATGCAAACGGTAGATTGGCTAAAAACTGCGAATAAATCTGATTTTAATAAGTTGTTTACTGATTATTTGAAGCTTTTAGATAAGTATAAAATAAAATACAATTTAACTCCTGAAACTTGGGTTAACTTAATTTTCGAAAAACCTAATTTTGAAGTAAGCAAACTTATTTTATCTCAAAAACCTTACGAAGATGAAAATATGTCTTATTATAATGTTGAAACTGAATACTATGATATAGTTGAAGGAAATACAGAAGAAAGTCCACTTATTACTGAAAGGAGAGAGTTCTTAAAAAAAGCAACAACAAAAAATTACATAGAAAGTAGCAATTTGAAATATTTATTTGAAAATGTTGATGAAATAAAAACGAATAATTATTTCTCAACAGGATTGCCAATTTTCTTTTGGATAGCTTTTTCATTTAGCACATTAATTTTCAGTTTTAGAGTTACCAATCTACGAGCTTTACTTTTTAGCATAATTACTTCTGGAGTAATCAGTTTAGCCTCAGGAATTTTGTTTTTAATTGTTGGTTTTGTTGTTTTCAACGATACCATGCTTGTTGTCTTATACTACATATTTATTTTAGGAACATTAATTCTTTTATTTCCAGTAGTTGCCCCAAATTTTGGTTCAAAACTATTCCGTTCTATTTTAATTAACATCAGTATAAACGGTTTTGTTTTTTATATTTTTTTAATTTTAGGAATCATTACCGCGCATCAAGAGAACGAATGCAGCAAATTAAATTTAAATAGTTCTACGTATATTCCTTGTAAAACAATTTTATCAGATACAGAACCTGAAATAATAAGTTATATTTTATTAACATGTGGTTTTTTATTCATTTTAATATATTCTCAGGTAATAAAAAAATGGAAAGCTTCGGCTGAATAATTTTCAGATAAATAAAATATTTAAAAAATAAATTGAAGTTATTTCGTTGAGTTTACCTATTTGAAAATCTTTTTTTTCAGAAGATAAAATCGTAAATTCGGTACCACATAAAACATTAATCAAACCTTCAATTATGAGTTTTCCTACAGACATTGAAATAGCACAAAACGCAAATATTTTACCAATTAAAGATGTTGCAAAAAAAATTAATATCAACGAAAATGATTTAGAATTATACGGAAAATATAAAGCTAAAATTCCTTTAAGTTATATTAATGAAGATAAAATAAAACAGTCAAAACTTATTTTAGTTACTGCGATTAATCCAACCCCAGCAGGTGAAGGAAAAACAACAGTATCTGTAGGTTTAAATGACGGATTAAATAAAATTGGTAAGAAATCAATTGTTGTAATTCGCGAGCCGAGTTTAGGTCCGGTTTTCGGAATTAAAGGTGGAGCAGCTGGTGGAGGTTACGCTCAAGTAATTCCGATGGTTGATATTAATTTGCACTTTACAGGAGATTTTTCTGCAATTGAGAAGGCAAATAATTTACTTTCTGCTTTAATCGATAACAATCTTCAAAATAAAAAATTCTCTTTAAATATCGATCCGAAAACAATCGTTTGGAAACGAGTAATGGATATGAATGATCGTTCACTTCGTAATATTATTATTGGAGTAGGAGGAGCAGCAAACGGTGTAATGCGTGAAGAAGGTTTTAATATCACACCAGCTTCTGAAGTGATGGCAATTCTTTGCTTAAGTAAAGATTTTGAAGATTTAAAAGATCGTTTAGGAAATATTTTTGTTGGATTTACTTATGATAAGAAACCAATTTTTGCACGTGATTTAAAAGCAGAAGGAGCAATGGCTATTTTGCTTCGAGATGCAATTAAACCAAATTTAGTTCAGTCATTAGAAAACAATCCAGCAATTCTTCATGGCGGACCTTTTGCAAATATTGCTCAAGGAACTAATAGTATTTTAGCAACAAAAATGGGATTATCTTTAGCTGATTATGTTGTTACAGAAGCTGGTTTTGGTGCTGATTTAGGTGCTGAAAAATTCATGAATATAAAATGTCATTACGGTGATTTAAAACCAGATGCCTATGTTATTGTTGCCACTGTTCGTGCGCTACGTTATCACGGTGGCGCAAAAAAAGGAGAATTCGAAAATCCAGGACTTCATTTCTTAGAAAAAGGAATTGAAAATTTAAAGAAACATATCGAAAATGCTTTTAAGTATGGTTTAAAACCTATAGTTGCAATCAATCATTTTCAAACTGATTCAATTGAAGAAATTGATTTCATTAAAAATTCATGTGCCGAATTAAATGTTCATGCTGTAATTGCAGATGAATTTACGCAAGGTGGAAATGGAATGATTGATTTGGCTGAAACTTTAGTTAAAGAAATTGCAGAAGGCACTAACAATTTTCATCCACTATATAATTTAGATGATTCGATTGAAAACAAAATCAAAACCATTGCAACTGAAATTTATGGAGCTTCTGAAGTTGCATATTCTGCAAAGGCAACAAAACAATTGAAAAATATTTACGATTTAGGATTTGATAAATTGCCTGTTTGTATGGCTAAAACACAGAAATCATTGAGTGATAACGAAACTGCGATAGGTCGTCCTACAAACTTTACAATCACCGTTCGTGAATTTGAATTTGCTGCAGGTGCCGGATTTGTAATTCCAATTTTAGGAGATATGATGCGAATGCCTGGATTACCAAATATTCCTGCAGCTGAAGGAATGAATATTGATAAAAATGGTGTTATAACTGGTTTAAGCTAATAAATAAAAAGAGGAAATTCTAAATATGAATTTCCTCTTTTTTATTTAACTATTTATTAATTTCTTTATAGTATTCATCTTTTTAAACTGTCAATTTTATTTTGAATTTGATCATTAACTTTAGATGCTAGTCCTTTTATTTTTTTTAATTGAAACGCTAGAACGATTGCCGAAATTCCTACAAATACGAAAGCTAAAGATGTTAAAACAACTAAATAGGTTTCAGCAAAAATAGGATTGAATATTAAAAGTAATGAAAATATTAAACCTAAGATACTTGTAAAAGTCAAACCAATCCAATTGTTTGAACCGTAATTTTTTACTTCAAAAGAAAAACCTAAACCTTGCATTGAACGAAATAAAAGTGTAAAACCAATAAATATCGGTAACATTACTGCTGAAATTTCAGGATGAGTTAAAAGTATAAATCCAACTATTGTATCGAAGAAACCTCCAACTAAATACCATCCCCAACCTTCAATGTTTTTACTATTCTGTATCGAAAAAGCAAGTTCAATTAAACCTGTAAACAAAAAGGAAAAACTAAATATATACGTTAAAGTAAGATATGTATTTATTGGTGTTGCATAGGTGTAAATTCCTAAAATAATTAATACAAAACCAATGATGGCTGGCATATACCAATGTTTAATTCTTTTTTGAATAGTTTTTAAATAATCAGACATAAATAATTATTTTTAAGATTATTGTAAATATATGGAATATATTTTGAGTTATGTGATGTGTTAGTGGGTTTTTATTCAAGTAAATTTATTAAATACAGATAGCTTTATTTTTTACCAACCGCCACCTCCGCCGCCGCCAGATGAACCACCACCAGATGAACCACTACTTGAGCTTCCGCCGCTGTAACTTCCTCCAGAGCTTCCATCTGAACTTTGTGATGGTTCTCTTGAAGACGAATTGAATGTACTTGTTAAGCTTGTTCCTATTATTGTTCCAAATCTGACTGTGTCAAATGAGCTTCCTGAATACCAATTCGGTTCATATGAATGGTTTGATTTTTCAAGAAGATTATTAAATTTCTCACCCCAAATTTCAGAAACCCCAAATACAATTGCGTAAG
Source organism: uncultured Flavobacterium sp. (assembly GCF_947632075.1). Lineage (GTDB taxonomy): Bacteria > Bacteroidota > Bacteroidia > Flavobacteriales > Flavobacteriaceae > Flavobacterium. The sequence continues at coordinate 15,350 of NZ_CANRNX010000022.1, read as the reverse complement.
GTAAATATTTTTCAAAAATCTCTGGAGTTATCTCCGGTGCATTATGAAATTTTATTTGTTTGTTTTCAGCTGCTTCCATGTACATTTTAAAACCTTCAATTTCAGATTGAATTTGGAGTTTTTCTTCAGCTGGTTTTCTTATTAGATATCTCATTAAAATTAATCCAACTATTCCAACTAAAAAGAAAATATAACTTGCGCGTAGGTTTATATCTGAACTATCATAAATAAGATAATTTATCGATTTTATAAGATATACCAATATATCTATGAAGATTACAAACCAAACAAAAGCACTAACACAACTCGTTACAATTTTTCTTTTGTTTTTATTGAGAATATATAAAAATAAAACTGGTATTGCCAAACTTATTATTAAAGGCCAAATTGTATTTGTAAATTCTGAATTGTCATTAATGTAATTTCCTATAACCAAACTTGTAAAAAAAAAACAAATAAACAATATTGTTGGTTTCAGAAGAAGTTTTAAATTCTTTCCTTTCGTAATCAGTGGGCTATATTCATTTTTTATTGCTGATTCGTAACCTAAAAGTGCATTTTTTACATTTGCATTATAATTTCCATTAATTTCGATGGTATTCTTTTTCTTGAATAAATCGCGCATTAATGATTTTTCTTCTTCTTTTAAAAAGTTTGAATTCTTATCTCGTAGCTTGGTTAATTTAAAACTTTTTGAAGTTGAAAGTCCAAAGAAACGTTTGGTATTAATTTCTTCTATAAGGATGAAATGATTTACAGCTAAATAAGTTAATGTTGCTGTGATGGAATTATTTTTAATTTTTTCGTAATGATAATAACTTACAGCAGCGGGTGATAAGTTTTGAGGAGGGTTAAATTGCGGATAAACGGTTGGTTTTTCAGGGTCTATTCCGTGTTTTTTCCAAAGATTATAACATACATAACTTAAATACAAAAATGAAATTAGTAATAAGATAGTAATTCCGTATAGTTCTAAAAAACTTGGCGGAGGAGGTGGTAAGATTATTCCTTTTTCAAATCCAACTGCAATGGTTAGCCCTTCTTTAGAATTTAAATTTGTTGCACTCCAAGTAATTGTTGTAGCATTAATAAGATTACTTGAACAATTTTGTTCTTTACTTCCGAATGTTCCAGTATAACAAGAATTCTGAGTTATTTCTGCTCCGATAGGGAGATAAACTGTAGCTTCTACATTATCAATTGTAAAATCCCAATCTGTTCCTGTTACGTTCCAATATAATTCATCATAAGTATCAAAAAAACCTATTTGTTTATTTATCTCATATTTTATTTCGTAGGTATAAATGCCAGGTGATAGTAAAACATCTTCTTTACCTATATAAATTTTAAGCCTATCTGAGGTTGTTTCTTTATGAAAACCTTCTTTAACGCCGTCTCTTTTAATAGAAATTATGTTATGTTTTACTTTGTATGTTTGGTTATTCAGGTTTCTATTTATTGGAAGTGATCTGAAAATTCCACGGCTAATATTATTTCCCGTACTATTAACTTTAATGGTTTCGGTAACTTCTAAACTTGAATCTGTATTTACTACAATATTTACGTGGTAATTAAGAATTTTTTCATAATCATAACCATCATCTTCGATGTATGAAAATGATTCTTGCCCAAAAGAAAAACTAAAATTGATCAGAAAAAGAATTACGAATAGCTTTTTCATATTTTAGAATTTTACTTGTGGAGTTGATTTTTCTTCTACATTTTGAATTTCAAAGAATTTAGCCTTTGTAAATCCGTAAATGTTTGCAATTATATTGTTTGGGAAAATTTCAATTTTAATATTAAATTCTCGAACTGTTCCATTATAGTACCTTCTTGATTTTTCTAAATCAGATTCAATAGCACTTAGATCAGCTTGTAATTGTAAGAAATTCGCGTTTGCTTTTAAATCAGGGTAATTTTCAGAAAGCGCAAATAAATTCTTTAAAGAATGATTTAAAGTTTGTTCTGCAAACTGCTTGTTTTCTACGTCGTTTGCATTAATAGCTTGGTTTCTTGCTTGTACAACATTTTGTAAAGTTTCTTTTTCATGTGTTGCATAAACTTTAACAGTTTCAACTAAATTAGGAATTAAATCGTATCGTTTCTTTAGCATTACATCAATAACACTCCAAGCTTCTTCAACTAAATTTCTGTTTTTGATAAGCGAGTTGTAAATGATTGCACCGTACAATAAAAATATTCCGATAGGAATAATTAGATATAATAAAACAGTCATGTTAATTATGTTAAAATTTTAAAGTAAATATAATAAAATTAACATAAGTAGCTGTTTTGAGTGTTTCAAAAAATAATAACCAAATAAAAAAGAGTGCTTAAGAGCACTCTTTTTTATCTAATAAATCATATTCAGAATTCATGCTGATAAATTCAGGAACGATAAATTTCATTTTTTTAACAATTTCAATTTTGTCGTTTTCTCTTGCAATTTTAATTAAATCATTTATATGTTCTTGAATATAATCAAAGTTTTCATCTATATCAACGGCAATCATAATTTTTTCATGATGCGTTGGTAATGATGTTGAGCCATCATTTAAAAGCTCTTCGAATAATTTCTCACCAGGCCTTAAACCTACAAATTTTATATCAATGTCAACTTTAGGTTGTAATCCGGCTAATTTTATCATTTTATTAGCTAGATCTATAATCTTAACAGGTTTTCCCATGTCGAAAATATAAATTTCTCCACCATTTCCCATTGAGCCTGCTTCGAGAACTAACTGGCAAGCTTCTGGAATTGTCATGAAATAACGAATGATATCTGGATGCGTAATGGTAATTGGTCCACCATTTTCGATCTGTTTTGTAAATAAAGGAACTACAGAGCCATTTGAACCTAGCACATTTCCAAATCGAGTTGTGATAAATTTGGTGCTTTTTTTCTTATTTTCTTTAAGATACATAGAGAGAGATTGGACGTATTTTTCTGCAATTCTTTTGCTACAGCCCATAACGTTACTTGGATTCACAGCTTTGTCAGTTGATACCATTACAAAACGATCAGTGTTGTATTTAATTGATAAATCGGCTAAGTTTTTTGTACCAATAACGTTCGTATGAATAGCTTGTGATGGATTTTCTTCCATTAAAGGAACATGTTTATATGCAGCAGCATGATAAACAATATCAGGGGTAAATTCTTTAAAAATTTCTTCTAACGTAGCTTGATTTCTTATATCTGAAATTTTTAAAAAAACTTCAGTACTACTATTCACTTTAGATATTTCTAATCCGATAATGTGTAATGGTGTTTCTGCTTGATCTAATAAAATTAATTTAGAAGGATTGAATTTTAAAACTTGACAAACAATTTCGCTTCCGATTGAACCAGCTGCACCAGAAACAAGTACTACTTTGTTTTTTATTTGAGTAGAAATTTTAATTGAGTCTAAACAAATTGGATTTCTACCTAATAAATCTTCAATTTTAATATTTCTGATTTGAGAAAAAATATTCTTTTCATCATTTATATCTGCAAATGGGGGTAATGTAAGTACTTTAACATTGTAATTGATACAATCATCAATAAGATTTATTTTTTGCTCTTTTGAAATGGAATCGTCTCCAAATATCAAAATCTTAGTTTTTAAACTTCTTGCTAAAACAGATGGTCTTCTTGATAAATTGTAGATAGGTAAATTTAAAATTTTAGTACCGTTAGATTTTGAATCTGAATCTATAAAACCAATAACTTCAAATTTATTAGATTTATCAGAGATAATAGAATTTGCTATTGCAATTGCGAGATTTCCTTTTCCAAAGATCAGTACTTTTTCTTTTTTATTCGCAGTTAATTTTGAAAGTTCTTCAAAGAAAGTTTTTACAGTAATTCTAAACGAAAGTAATAAACAATATGAAAAAATAATTATAATTAATAAACCTGTGTTAAGAAATAATTTTTGATCGTAAAACAGATAATAAAAAATATTAATTAGATATAAAGTGATTAGGGTTGCAAATTCGGCAAAAAATAATTGTAAAGCATCGATTAAGCTTGAATGTCTAACTATTCCTGAAAATGTTTTAAACTTCCAGAAAAAGAATAAATGCACTCCTAATAACAAAGTAATAAGTATGTATGTTTTTTCTAAATTAACATAGCTCAGACCGATTCCGTTTAAGATCAAATGTGAAAGCAAAGTAGCAAAAGCTACTAAACTAATATCAATAGCTAAAATAATCCATCGGGGAATGTAACCAATTCTTTTTAAACTGTTTTTTAGTGTGGTTTGGATTTTAGTTTCATTGTTAGTAAAATTCATTTTGGTGTTTTTTTTTGGTGTTTTTTTTTGGTGTTTTTTTTTGGTGTTTTTTAAAAAGTTATTTTTTTAGTTCTTAATTCAAAGTTTTGTCCTAAGTAAACTTTTCTAACCATTTCATCTTTAACTAATTCTTCTGGTTTTCCAGCTTTTAGAATACCTCCTTCAAACATTAGATATGTTTTATCTGTTATAGCTAAAGTTTCTTGAACGTTATGGTCGGTAATTAATATACCTATATTTTTATTTTTTAACTTAGCTACAATTCGTTGTATATCTTCTACAGCAACAGGATCTACACCTGCAAAAGGTTCGTCAAGTAAAATAAATTTTGGGTCTGTAGCTAATGCACGTGCAATTTCTGTTCTTCTTCGTTCACCTCCAGAAAGTAAATCTCCGCGGTTGGTACGAATGTGTTGTAAACTAAATTCATCTATTAATGATTCCATTTTAACTTCTTGTTCTTTCTTAGAAAGTTTTGTTAATTGAAGAACGCTTAAAATGTTATCTTCAATACTTAGTTTTCTAAAAACAGAAGCTTCTTGAGCTAAATAACCGATACCATGTTGAGCACGTTGGTACATCGGGAAATTAGTAATGTTTGTATCATCTAAATAAATGTTACCTCCATTTGGTTTAACTAAGCCTACAATCATATAGAAAGAAGTAGTTTTTCCTGCTCCGTTTGGGCCAAGTAAACCAACGATTTCTCCTTGGTTAACCTCTACAGAAATTCCTTTAACTACTTTTCGTCCTTTATATGTTTTTATTAAATTATCTGCTCTTAATTTCATATTAAGGTGTTTTTACGTAAGTTTTACTTCTTTCTTGTTATTTCTTTTTGTAATAATTTTGGCTACTAATATACTACCTTCATATAAAATAACCATAGGAATTGATACGATAATTTGACTAATTACATCTGGAGGTGTAACAATTGCAGCTATAATTAAAATCAATACATAAGCGTACTTTCTGTATTCTTTTAAAAATGAGTCTGTTATTAAACCTAAGTAAGTTAAGAAGAAAATTATTATAGGTAATTCAAAAATTAAACCTGTTGCTAAAGATGTTGTTTTAACAAGTCCTATATATGAATTAATATCAATTTGGTTTTCAACTATTGCACTGATTTGTGTATTGACTAAAAAGTTAATTGAAAGCGGAACTAATACAAAATAACCAAATAAAACTCCCATGAAAAATAGCAATGACGAAACGAAAATAAAAGTTTTAGCATATTTTTTTTCGTTTTTATATAGGGCTGGGCTTATAAATTTCCAAATTTCCCACAAAATGTAAGGGAAAGAGATTATAAATCCAGCTGTAATACAGGTCCAAATTAAAACAGATAATTGCCCATCCATGGTTCTGTTTTGAATTTCGAAAGGTAAAATCTGATTACAGAAACTTTTATCTAAGTTGAATTTATTAGCTAAATCACAGAAAAATTGATAGGTAACAAAATCTCCGTTTTTTGGTCCGAAAATTACTGTGTCAAAAATAAATTTTCTGAATATAAATGCAATAACACCACCAGCAAGTATTCCAATGGTACTTCGAACTAAAAGCCATCTTAATTCTTCAAGATGACTTAAAAAAGACATTTCTTTTGTTGATTTTTGATTACTCATGATACAATTCCTTCTTTTAAAATGTCATGTAAATGAATTACACCAGCGTATTTGTTGTTTTCTGTGACGATCAATTGTGTTATTTGGTACGTTTCTAATATTTCTAAAGCTACAGAAACTAATTCATTCGCATCAATTGTTTTTGGAGATTTCGACATGATATCTTTAGCTTGTAAATTTACAAAACTATCTGTTTTTTCAAGCATTCGTCTAATGTCTCCATCCGTGATAATTCCTAAAATTATATCATTTTCTATTACTGCGGTAACGCCTAAACGTTTGCTTGAAATTTCTACAATAACTTCTTTGATACTCGCAGTTGGAGAAACAGACGGTTTTGCTTTGTTTTCAAGTAAATGAATTACTTTTAATAATAGTTTCTTCCCGAGAGCACCACCTGGATGAAATTTAGCAAAATCATTTCCAGTGAAGTTTTTTAGTTTCATTAATGCTACAGCGATTGCATCACCAAGTGCTAATTGTAAAGTTGTACTATTTGTTGGAGCTAAATTATTTGGGCAAGATTCTTTTTCGATATGTGAATTGATGACATAATCTGAATTTTTTCCTAAAAATGAATCTTTATTAGCTGTCATTCCAATTAAAATATTTCCATCTCTTTTTAAAAGTGGAACTAAAACTTTAATTTCAGGACTGTTTCCACTGTTTGATATACACAGAATAATATCGTTAGCAGTTACCATTCCTAAATCACCATGTACAGCTTCTGCTGCATGTAGAAAAATTGATGGTGTTCCGGTAGAGTTTAAAGTAGCAACAATTTTATTTGCAATATGAGCACTTTTTCCAATGCCCGTGATTATTAAACGACCTTTTGTTTCTGATATTTTTTTAACAGCTTCAGCGAAATCAGCATTTAAATACTCAATTGCTTTTATAATACTTTCACTTTCAGATAGTAAAGTGTCTGTTGCGTATTTTATAATATTTTTATTTGTGTCCAAAATCTAAAAAATGTTAAATATTGTTTGCTTTGTCAGAAAAGCGTATCTTTATCTTTTGCAAATTTAGCTAAAATAGCATTATATAATAATGAAATCAGACGAAATTGACTTACACAAAGAATTAAAAAAGTATTTTGGATTTAATCAGTTCAAAGGATTACAAGAAGAAGTGGTGAAAAACATCATTTCTGGTAATAATACTTTTGTAATAATGCCTACTGGAGGTGGTAAATCACTTTGTTACCAGTTGCCAGCGTTGTCTTTGGAAGGTACTGCAATTGTAGTTTCTCCTTTAATTGCTTTAATGAAAAATCAGGTCGATGCGATTCGAAGTTTATCTTCAGAAATTGGTGTTGCCCATGTTTTAAATTCTTCGTTAAACAAAACTGAGATTGCAAAAGTTAAGGAAGATATTAAAAGCGGAATTACAAAGTTGCTTTATGTTGCGCCAGAATCTTTAACTAAAGATGAATACGTAGAATTCTTAAATTCAGTAAAATTATCATTTATCGCTATTGACGAAGCTCACTGTATTTCGGAATGGGGACACGATTTTAGACCTGAATATAGAAATCTTAGAAATATAATTAGAAAATTAGGAGATATTCCAATTATTGGATTAACAGCTACGGCAACTCCAAAAGTTCAAGAAGATATTTTAAAAAATCTTGAGATCCCTGATGCTAAAGTTTTTAAAGCATCATTTAACCGTGCGAATTTATTTTACGAAGTTCGTCCGAAAACGAAAAATGTCGAATCAGATATTATCCGATTTATAAACCAATTCAAAGGTAAATCTGGAGTTATCTATTGCCTGAGCCGTAAAAAGGTTGAAGAGATTACTCAGGTTTTACAAGTAAACGGAATTAGTGCTGTTGCTTACCATGCCGGATTAGATGCGAAAACTCGTGCAAAACATCAAGATATGTTTTTGATGGAAGATGTTGATGTTGTTGTTGCAACGATTGCTTTCGGGATGGGAATTGATAAGCCAGATGTACGTTTTGTAATTCACCATGATATTCCAAAATCATTAGAAAGTTACTACCAAGAAACTGGTCGTGCCGGACGTGATGGGGGAGAAGGATATTGCTTAGCTTACTATTCTTATAAAGATATTGAAAAGCTTGAGAAGTTCATGGCTGGAAAACCTTTAGCTGAACAAGAAATTGGTTTTGCTTTATTACAAGAAGTGGTTGCTTATGCAGAAACTTCAATATCGCGACGTAAATTTTTACTTCATTATTTTGGAGAAGAATTTAATGAAGAAAACGGTGAAGGTTGGGATATGGATGATAATACCAGAAATCCTAAAACTAAAGTTGAAGCAAAAGATGAAGTAGTAAAACTTTTAAAAGTGATTCAAGGAACAAAACAAATTTATAAATCAAAAGAAGTGATTTATACTTTGGTTGGGAAAATGAATGCTGTAATTAAATCATACAAAACAGATGTTTTCGAATTGTTTGGTGCAGGAAAAGAGCATGACGATCGTTATTGGATGGCGTTAATCCGTCAAGTAATGGTTTCTGGGTTAATTTCTAAAGATATCGAAAGTTACGGAGTTCTTAAGGTTACTGAAAAAGGAAATGAATTTATTCAAAATCCGCATTCATTTATGATGACTGAAGATCATGAGTATTCAGATAACGCAGATGAGAATATTGTAACCAATTCAAAAGCGACTAATGTGGCAGATGAAATCTTAGTTTCGATGTTAAAGGATTTACGTAAAAAAGTTGCTAAAAAACTTGAAGTTCCTCCTTTTGTTGTTTTTCAAGATCCATCGTTAGAAGATATGGCATTAAAATATCCAATAACGTTAGATGAATTAACTTCGGTTCACGGAGTAAGTGAAGGAAAGGCTAAAAAATACGGTAAAGATTTTATTGCTTTAATTTCTAAATATGTTGAAGAAAATGATATAATTCGACCTGATGATTTGGTTGTAAAATCAACAGGAGCCAATTCTGCTTTGAAATTATTTATCATTCAAAGTTTAGACCGTAAATTGCCTTTAACAGATATTGCAGCTGCAAAAGGTTTAGATATGGATGCTTTAATGAAAGAAATGGAACAAATTGTTTATTCAGGAACTAAACTGAATATCAATTATTGGGTAGATGATATTTTAGATGAAGATCAACAAGAAGAGATTTATGATTACTATATGGAAGCAGAAAGTGATGCAATCAAAGAAGCATTGTCTGAGTTTGATGGTGATTATGATATTGAAGAACTTCGTTTAATGCGAATTAAATTTATTAGCGAAGTAGCAAATTAAAAAAAAATACTCCTTAAAATTATTAAGGAGTATTTTTTTTGTCTTCATACAATTCGCCTCGGTGAGGTTTTAAAATATCTCGTAAAGCAATCATCTGTTCGTCGTTTACAACAATAAATGCAATGGCATGCGATTCGTTTATTGCGCTGAACCCCGTTTTTGAGATAGGAAGTTTTTCTATTACAATGTATTCTTTTAAATGAATTTCATGATGTTCGGCAGTTTTTAAAGCTCCTTCACCTCTAAAATCCCAAATTAATTTTATTTGTCTTTCCATCGAGATTAATTTTATGTATACAAAAATAAGCTTTATTATATTTTGATGTATTTTTGCAACTCAATTTTTATTTGCTTTATAACAAAATGCCACAAGAATTACAATTACAAGTGCTTCCTGAAGTTGCAGCTTCAGCTGAATTACTAACGCAGTATGTTGCAAAATTAACGCATAGTTCGGTTTCAGACATTAAACACGTAACTATTTTAAAACGTTCTATAGACGCACGTCAAAAAACGGTTAAGATTAATTTAAAAGTCCAAATTTTCTTTGCCGATGAAGATGTTGTTCATCGCGAAATACAATTTCCTAATTATAAAAATGTAAAAGATGCTACTCCGGTAATTGTTGTTGGAGCTGGTCCGGCCGGATATTTTGCTGCCTTGCAATTAATTGAATTGGGTGTAAAACCAATTGTTTTAGAAAGAGGGAAAGAAGTTCGTGGTCGTCGTAGAGATTTAAAATCAATTAATCGTGATCACATTGTAAATCCTGAATCTAATTATTGTTTTGGAGAAGGTGGTGCCGGGACTTATTCAGACGGAAAATTATATACACGTTCAAAAAAACGTGGTGATGTAAATCGCATTCTTGAATTGTTGGTTGCCTTTGGTGCAACGCAAGATATTTTAGTAGAAGCGCATCCACATATCGGAACAAACAAACTTCCAAAAATTATGGAAGATATGCGTCATAAAATTATTGAATTTGGTGGTGAAGTTCGTTTCGAAAATAAAGTAACCGATTTTATTATTAAAGGTAACGAAGTACATGGCGTTATTGTAAATAATGATATTACGATTGAAGCTAAAAAAGTTATTTTAGCTACTGGGCATTCAGCTCGTGATATTTTTGAATTATTAGATAAAAAACAAGTTTTAATAGAAGCGAAACCTTTTGCTTTAGGAGTTCGTGCAGAGCATCCACAAACTTTGATTGATAGTATTCAGTATTCATGTGATTACCGCGGTGATTTTTTACCACCTGCTCCTTATTCTATAGTGAAGCAAGTTAACGGACGCGGAATGTATTCATTCTGTATGTGTCCGGGTGGAGTTATTGCGCCTTGTGCAACTGCTCCTGGAGAAGTGGTTACCAATGGTTGGTCGCCATCTAAACGTGACCAAGCAACCGCGAATTCTGGAATAGTGGTTGAATTAAAATTAGAAGATTTTAAACCTTTCCAAAAATTTGGAGCCTTAGCCGGAATGGAATTTCAAAAAGCTATTGAACAGAAAGCTTTTCAATTAGCTGGTGAAACGCAACGAGTTCCTGCGCAACGAATGGTTGATTTTTCACAATCTAAAATATCTGAAAGTATTCCGCAAACTTCTTATGTTCCTGGTACAACTTCAGTTGAATTAGGACAAGTATTTCCTGGTTTCTTAACTCAAATTATGCGTCAAGGTTTCCAAGATTTTGGAAAATCTATGCGTGGATATTTTACGAACGAAGCTATTTTGCATGCCCCGGAAAGTAGAACGTCTTCACCGGTTCGAATTCCAAGAGATGAAATATCATTAGAGCATTTACAAATCAAAGGATTGTATCCGTGTGCTGAAGGTGCTGGTTACGCTGGCGGAATTATATCTGCTGCGATTGATGGAGAGAAATGTGCAATAAAATGTGTTGAAAGTATGTTTTAATATAAATGGCTTAAGAAATTTTCTTAAGCCATTTATGTTTATTGTTTGAATGTTAAAACCATTGCTGATGAAACTTTACCATATTTTTCCCAAGCATTCTGACTTCCAAATTTATAATAATGAGTTGAGCCTAATGAAGGAAAGATAACTGGTAAATTTAAGGTGTTACCATTACCTGTGTGCTTTATCCATTGAACGGCTACAATAACATCTTCTTGTATTATAAGGTTGTAATCTTCTAAATTAACATTTACCCAGCCAATATATTCTTTGCTAATTGAAACATAAATATTTTCTGTATTGAGTAGTTGAAATGGTTTACCGTTTTTTATCGAATAAATGTTTATTTTAAATTGATTCGACTCAAAATCATTTTCTTTAATATAAAATTTAAATTCAGTTAAAAGACTTGGTTTTTTTGTTCCTAAATCAAATCTTCTTCCGATTTCGGTTCCGAGATTCAAATTAGCTATTTTAGAATTTGCAAAAATCACACTGTTTTTAGTATTCGTTTTTGTTTTCCCATCTGTGTGAATTTTGAGATTACCAGTAAGTAATTTTAATTCTTTTAGAACTGTTACATCTTCAGATAGTTTTATTACTATTTGGTTTGTTTCAGGGATTTCCTTCAATAATATGTCTTTTGTTTTAAAACCTATCGATGAAATTCTTAGTGTATCATTTGAATTTAGATTGGATACTTCAAAATTGAAATAGCCATTTGTATCTGTAATTGTTCCAAAATAACTGTTAGCAATACCAATATTTGCATATTCTATTGGGTTATTCAATGAATCTGTTATTATTCCTGAGAGAATATTTTGTGCACTTAAATTTAAAGAAAATAATATAATTAAGGCAGGAATTATTTTATTCATTATAGATTCTTATAAGTTGTTTTGTAATTTAACGTGAAAAGAAATCTTGATATTGCTTTAAAGATTTCTTTTTCTAAAAACATTAGAAATTCTGAGCATATAAAATTCAAAACTTTATCTTTGTATAGATAACAACAAAAAATTATGGAGTTAAAACTAAATAGACCGATTTGTTTTTTCGATTTAGAAACAACAGGAATCGATGTTGCCCGAGATCGTATTGTAGAAATTGCTATATTAAAAGTATATCCTAACGGAAATAAAGAAAGTAAAACGTGGTTGGTCAATCCAACGATTCCAATTCCACCGCAATCAACTGCTGTGCACGGAATCACAAATGAAAAAGTGGCAAACGAACCAACGTTTAAAGAATTAGCTACGCAAATTCACAACATGATCAAAGATTCTGATTTAGCTGGTTTTAATTCAGATCGTTTTGACATTCCATTATTAGCTGAAGAATTGCTTCGTGCTGAAGTTGATTTTGATATGAAAAATCGCGTTTCGGTAGATGTTCAAACTATTTTCCATAAAAAAGAAGAACGTACATTAAGTGCTGCTTACCGTTTTTATTGTAATGAAACTTTAGAAAATGCGCACAGTGCAATGGCAGATACAACAGCTACCTACGAAATTTTGAAAGCGCAGTTAGATCGTTACGAAGATTTAGAAAACAACATGAATGTGTTGGCTGAATTTACTACTCGTAAAAAATCTGTTGACTTTGCTGGTTTCATTGCTTTAAATGAAGAAGGAAAAGAAATATTCACTTTTGGGAAACATAAAGGTGCTTTGGTTGAAGATGTTTTAGAACGCGAGCCAGGTTATTTTGGATGGATTCAGAATGCTGATTTTCCTTTGTACACCAAAAAAGTACTTACAGCAATTAAATTACGTAAATTAACTACTAAGTTTTAATCTAGCCCTGATTGCAGCGATATCCTTTTTAATATTACCGAAACGTAGTGAAAGGTAATGTGAAAAAGATTTAGCGGAAAGCAGGAATAAGCTTCTTATAAAGATGAAAATTATTTGTATTGGAAGAAATTACTCAGAACATGCTTCTGAATTAAATAACGAGCGACCAGAAGAACCGGTTGTTTTCATGAAACCAGATTCGTCGATTTTATTAAAAACCTTTCCGTTTGTGATTCCAGAATTTACTCAGGAAGTGCATCATGAGGTAGAATTGGTTGTGAAAATTAATAAGGTTGGAAAGTATATCAGTCCGAAATTCGCACATAAATATTATGAGCAAATTGGTTTAGGAATAGATTTTACTGCTCGTGATTTGCAAGCGAAATTAAAAGCTAAAGGTTTGCCTTGGGAAATAGCAAAAAGCTTTGATGGAGCTACGGTTGTTGGTGATTTTATGGATAAGAATTCGTTTGCAGATTTAAACGATATTTCTTTTTCATTAACCAAGAACGGAGAAACGGTTCAAGCCGGAAATTCTAAAGATATGTTGTGGAAAATAGATGAGTTAATTGCTTATGTTTCGCAATATTTTACCTTAAAAATTGGTGATTTAATTTATACAGGAACTCCTGCTGGAGTTTCTAAAATTGCCCCAGGTGATGTTTTAGAAGGTTTCATTGGCGATGAAAAAATGTTTGGCGTAAATGTTTTATAATGGCATTGTATTATAACATTTCTAAAATAAATGAACAAAAGCAGAATAATGCCGATGAGGTAAAACGTTATGTGGCAGATTTTGTGCTTTTGGCCGAAACAAAGTTGTTGAAACTTGAAAAAGCTATTTCTAAAAAGAAATACGATAAGGTTTTGAAACACGTTTCTAAATTAAAAAAATTCTTGGTGATGTTTGAAATTGATGAATGTGTAGAATATTCAGAAGCGATTTCAATTTGGGCAGATAACCAAGGTTCAAAAAAAGCAATCGAAGAAGTTTTTAAAGTGTATAAAGTACATATTGAAAAGGCTTTGAAAGAAATGAAAAAAGATTTTAAAATAGTTAATCCAACATTATAATGAAGGCAGCGATTGTTACTATTGGTGATGAAATTTTAATTGGACAGATTGTTGATACCAATTCGGCTTTTATTGCAAAAGCTTTAGATGATATTGGTTTTAAGATTGTTGAAACGGTATCGATTTCTGATACTGAACAAGCAATTTCAGAAACTATGAAACGTTATCAAAATCAGGTTGATTTGGTTGTGATGACTGGTGGTTTAGGTCCAACAAAAGATGATGTTACCAAGAAAACGTTTTGCTCTTATTTTAACGATGTTTTGATTTCTGATGAAGAAGTTTTAAAACATGTTACCATTTTAATAGAGGATTTTTACAAACGTAAAATCACACAAATGAATATCGATCAAGCTTTGGTTCCGTCTAAAGCTACGGTATTGTTTAATAAAGTAGGAACAGCACCTGGGATGCTTATGAAACATGAACAAACGTTTTTTGTTTCGTTACCTGGAGTTCCGTATGAAATGAAATATTTAGTTTCAGAAGTTTTACTTCCTTATTTAGAACAGACTTTTGAACCGTCATATAATGTGCATCAAACTTTATTAACTCAAGGAGTTGGTGAAAGTTTACTTGCAGAGCGAATTGCAATCTGGGAAAATAATTTACCATCGTTCATTCATTTGGCTTATTTACCAAGTCCGCGTTCCGTAAAGTTACGTTTATCTACATCAGGAAAAGATAAGGCTTTATTAGAGAATGCGATTCAGCAGCAAGTAGAAAAATTAGTACCTTTAATTAGTGATTGTTTAATTGGATTAAATGAAGATGAAACCATTTTTAAATCGGTAGCCGATTTATTAACGCAAAATCATTTAACCATTGCTTGTGCAGAAAGTTGTACGGGCGGGCAAATTGCTAAATTATTGAACGAAATTCCTGGAGCATCTGCTTATTTCAGAGGTGGAGTAGTGGCTTATGCTACGCAATCTAAAATTGATGTATTAGGTGTTTCTGAAAATACAATAAATAAGAATTCGGTAGTTAGTGAACAAGTTGCTTTAGAAATGGCTTTAGGTGCGCAGCGTATTTTTAAAAGTGATTTTGCAATTGCAACTACGGGTAATGCTGGACCTTCAAAAGGAGATTCAGATGTTGAAGTTGGAACGGTTTGTTTAGCTTTAGTTTCTAATTATAGTCAAAAAACATTCATATTTAATTTTGGTCAACCGAGAGAAAAAGTCGTTGATTTTGCAGTGAATAAGGCTTTCGAAATAATTCGAGAAGAAATTATTAAAAACAATTCTTGAAAAATTTGTGTAGCATTTTTATTTTTCGTTATTTTGCACTCACATTTTGAATAACAAAATTAAAAAAGTAAGAAATAATGTCAAGAGTTTGTCAAATCACAGGTAAGAGAGCTATGGTTGGAAACAACGTATCTCACG
>NZ_CANRNX010000021.1 GCF_947632075.1 uncultured Flavobacterium sp. | reverse complement strand
GGACTTGAACCCGCACGAACATTACTGCTCACTGGATTTTAAGTCCAGCGTGTCTACCAATTCCACCACTCAAGCTTGTTAGTACTAAAAATATTTTTTAGAACGTCGCGTTACTTCCGTATTGCGAGTGCAAATATAGAACGTTTTTTTGTTTCTACAATAGCTTAGAATGAAAAAAAAACAACTTTTTTTTAAGTGCTTGATTCTTAGTTGTTCTTTTTGTATAATTTTTTAAACATTTGTATTTGCTCTTTTTTTTGAAGATTAGATTAACTTGAAATTACAGTATTTTGTTACAAAATCTTTATTTTTTAAATAAATAAAGTTCGATAAAAACCGAACTCTATTTTTAAATTATTTCCTTCTATTAAGTAAAAAAAATCCTCTTTTGGGATATCTTCTATTTTTAGGAATGTTGTTAAATATTAATGCAACTATAAGAAGTATTAGAACACCGCTTAAAATTGGTGATAAAACGTACATATAGCCTAATTCGGTTATCGAAGTTCCTCCGGTTACCGCTATTAATGCTGTCGCTCCTCCTGGTGGATGCAATGTTTTTGTTACTTGCATTAATATAATAGATAATGAAACAGCTAATGGAGCGGCAATCCAAATAATTGGAACCAATTTAAAAATAGTGACTCCTACAATAGCTGATAAAACATGACCTCCTAATAAATTTCGAGGTTGTGCTAAAGGACTATCAATAACTCCATAAATTAAAACACAAGTAGCGCCAAATGAACCTATAAGTAAGGTTAAATCATATTTTGAGAGACTTTGATATTGTACAAACGAAATGATTCCTAAACCGATAAATGAACCTAAAAAAGCCCAAAAATGTTCATTTACATTTACTAAAGTTTCTTTATAAATTACATATTTGGTTTTTCTGTATGTTTTGTTTTTTTTAAATGACATTTTATTTGCTAACCATTTTTTTAATTTCGTTTAGTTTCATCAAAGCTTCAACTGGAGTTAACGAATTGATGTCTAAATTTAATATTTCTTCTTTGATATCTTCTAATAACGGATCGTCTAATTTAAAGATGCTTAATTGTACGTCATCTTCTGGTTTTAAATCAACTTTTCCGTCTGATTTATGACTAGCTTCTAATTTCTTTAAAATTTTCTGAGCTTTAGAAATTACAGTTTGTGGCATTCCGGCCATTTTTGCAACGTGAATACCAAAACTATGCGCGCTTCCGCCCGGAACTAATTTTCTTAAGAAAAGTACATTGTCTTTTAATTCTTTTACAGAAACATTAAAGTTTTTAATACGTTCAAACTGTTGGTGCATATCATTTAATTCATGATAATGCGTTGCGAATAGCGTTTTAGCTTTGTTTGGATGTTCATGTATATATTCTGCAATTGCCCAAGCGATAGAAATTCCGTCATAAGTTGAAGTTCCTCTACCAATTTCATCTAATAAAACCAAACTTCTGTTGGTTAAGTTATTTAAGATTGATGCAGTTTCGTTCATTTCAACCATAAAAGTTGATTCGCCCATTGATATATTATCTGATGCGCCAACTCGAGTGAATATTTTGTCTACAACGCCCATAGTTACTTCGGTTGCAGGAACAAAACTTCCCATTTGTGCTAATAAAACAATTAATGCCGTTTGACGTAAAATTGCCGATTTACCCGACATGTTTGGTCCAGTAATCATGATGATTTGCTGCGTAACGTTATCTAAATAAACATCATTAGAAATGTACGGAACACCAATTGGTAATTGTTTTTCAATTACAGGATGGCGACCTTCTTTAATATCTAAAACAAAATCGTCAACTAAAACTGGACGCACGTAATTGTTATCAATAGCTAATTGCGCGAATGATTGTAAACAATCTAACTGTGAAATTAAACCTGCATTTAATTGAACCGGTTGTATGTATTGTGCGCACCAATTGATGAATTTTTCGTAAATCTCAGATTCGATTTTAGAAATACGGTCTTCAGCTCCTAAAATTTTACTTTCGTATTCTTTTAATTCTTCGGTAATATAACGTTCGGCATTTACTAAAGTTTGCTTACGAATCCATTCTGTAGGAACTTTATCTTTATGCGTGTTTCTAACTTCTATATAATATCCAAAAACATTATTGAAAGCAACTTTTAAAGAAGGAATTCCAGTTCGTTCACTTTCGCGAGCTTCTAAATCACTTAAGTAGTTTTTTCCGTTTTGCGATATGTTTCTAAGTTCATCTAATTCTTCATTAACTCCGGTAGCAATTGCGTTTCCTTTGTTTAAGGCAACAGGCGCGTCTGGAGAAATGGTTGTACTGATTTTTTTGCGTAATAATTCACAAGCATGAAAATTATCGCCAATGGTTTTTAAAGCTTCGTTGCTAGATTTTAAAGCTTTTTCTTTAATTGGAATGATAGCATCTAACGATTCTTTTAAATAAATGATTTCGCGTGGAGATATTTTTCCAATGGCTAATTTGGAAATCAAACGTTCTAAATCTGAAATTTGTTTGATTTGATATTGTATAAACTGCAGTAATTCAGAGTTGTCTTTTAAGTAAGAAACAACTTCATAACGAGCAGTAATTTTGTTTTTGTCTTTTAACGGAAGTGCTAACCAACGTTTTAATAAGCGACCTCCCATTGGAGATAACGTTTTATCAATCACATCTAAAAGTGTAGTTGCATTTAAGTTGGCGCTGTTGTGTAATTCAAGATTTCTAATGGTGAAACGGTCCATCCAAACATAAGCATCTTCTGCAATACGTTGGATGTTTGCAATATGCTGAATTCGGTTGTGTTGCGTTTCTGATAAATAATATAAAACAGCTCCAGAGGCGATGATTCCTTCTTGAAGCTCATCAATACCAAAACCTTTTAATGAATTTGTTTTGAAATGATTGGTTAAAGTTTCATTCGCGTAATCTTCTTTAAAAATCCAATCTTCTAGATAAAACAGATTGAAATCTGAACCGAAGTGATGTAAGAAATGATTTTTATTTCCTTTTTGAACCAAAACTTCACTCGGACGGAAATTTTGAAGTAATTTATCAATATATTCTTCATTACCTTGAGAAGTTAAAAATTCTCCGGTAGAAACGTCTAAGAAAGCAATTCCAATATTTTTTTTACCAAACTGAACGGCTGCTAAAAAGTTATTGGTTTTAGATTGTAAAACTTCGTCGTTAATAGCTACACCCGGAGTTACCAATTCTGTAACACCACGTTTTACAATAGTTTTTGTCATTTTCGGATCTTCTAACTGGTCGCAAACAGCCACACGTAAACCTGCCTTTACCAATTTAGGTAAATACACGTTTAATGAATGATGCGGAAAGCCAGCAAGCTCCGTTTCACTCGGACTTCCGGCTCCACGTTTGGTTAGAGTTATTCCTAATATTTTTGCGGTTCTGACGGCATCTTCACCAAAAGTTTCATAAAAGTCACCAACACGAAATAATAAACAAGCATCTGGATATTTGCTTTTTATTTGGTTGTATTGTTGCATTAATGGAGTTTCTTTTACCTCTTTTTCTTTTTTTGCCATCTTGATTTTTACTGTTTTAAGAAGACAAATATACCATAAGTAAAACACAAAAAAAAGCAACCCAATTACGGATTGCTTCTTAATTTATATAAGGTTGTATCTTTTTTTAAGAACATAAGAAATTTCTTGATACTTTTCTTTTGTGATTTTGTCTGATACATAACTTTTCCAGATACTATCTACAAAAAGAAGTAAAAT
This sequence comes from uncultured Flavobacterium sp., assembly GCF_947632075.1. Lineage (GTDB taxonomy): Bacteria > Bacteroidota > Bacteroidia > Flavobacteriales > Flavobacteriaceae > Flavobacterium. The sequence goes on along the minus strand of NZ_CANRNX010000021.1, from coordinate 28,346 downwards.
TTCGGCTTCAAGAGCTGGATTTTCGTAATTCAACGCCTCGAATGATTTTTCTAACTTTTTTAAGCTTGGTTTCATAAAGTTGTTATGATATTGCTGAGCTATCGGATTTAATGGAAATATTTTATAAATCATACGCCAAAAATCAAATTGATTGTCAACTAAGTCAATAGGTAATTCAATAAACTTTATTAAAAAATCTTTTCCTGATTTAGAAGACAGATAGACTCTTGTAAAATCAATAGCATCAAAATAGTCTTTCTTAATTAATTCTTCAAGTAAGTTGTCTTTAGTGCCAAAATATTTGAAAATTAAAGCTTCAGAAACACCTGCTTGTTTAGCAATTGATTTTGTAGACGTAGCTCGCGCACCCTGTTCTGTGAATAGAACAAGTGAAGCCTTTAATATTTCATCTTTCTTTGACATTTTCATACTCTTTTAAACGCGCTCTAAAATAATTGCATATCCTTGACCAACACCGATACACATAGTTGCAAGAGCATATTTTTTATTTGTTTTTTGTAATTCTAAGGCTGCAGAATATGTAATTCTGGTACCAGACATTCCAAGTGGATGTCCGATTGCAATAGCCCCTCCGTTACGGTTTATTCTTGGATCGTTATCTGCTAAACCTAAAGCTCTTGTGCAAGCTAAGGCTTGTGCTGCAAAAGCTTCGTTAAATTCCATAACATCAATATCATCTAACGTTAAGCCAGCTCTTTCTAATGCTTTTTGTGTTGCTGTAACCGGACCGATTCCCATAATTCTTGGTTCAACTCCTGTTACTGCAGATGAAACAATACGAGCTATTGGTTTTAAGTTGTATTTTTCAACAGCTTCACCAGAAGCAACGTAAACAGCAGCAGCACCATCATTTAATCCAGAAGCGTTACCTGCAGTTACAGTTCCGTCTTTTTTAAATGCTGGTTTTAATTTAGTTAAACCTTCAATTGTTGAGTTTGCTCGTACAAATTCATCTTTAGAAAAAACTAACGGTTCACCTTTGCGTTGTGGAATGATAACTGGTACAATTTCTTCTGCTAAACGCCCATTTTGTGTAGCTTCTGCAGCTTTTAATTGAGAAGCTAATGCAAAGTTGTCTTGGTCTTCACGAGAAATGTTGTACATATCTACTAAGTTTTCTGCTGTGATTCCCATTGGATCTGTACCGTACATTTCTTTCATTTTAGGATTTACAAAACGCCATCCGAAAGATGAATCCTCCATTTTAGAATCGGTTCCGTAAGCCTTTGATGGTTTAGAAACAACTAAAGGTCCGCGTGTCATGTGTTCAACTCCACCTGCAATAAAAACTTCTCCTTCACCACTTTTAATAGCTCTTGAAGCATTTACAATTGCAGCCATTCCTGAAGCACACAAACGGTTAACAGTTTCACCCGGAACAGTAACTGGTAAACCAGCTAATAAACCTGCCATACGAGCTACGTTTCTATTATCTTCTCCGGCTTGATTGTGGCATCCTAAAATAACATCATCAATTTTTTCTGTAGGAATTTCAGGATTTCTTTTAACTAATTCTGAAATAACTAAAGCTGCTAAATCATCAGTTCTGATTGCTGAAAGAGTTCCTCCGAAGCTTCCTACCGGAGTTCTAATTCCATCAATAATATATGCTTCTTTATTCATTTTTATAATTTAAATAAGGTTGTAATGTTTTTTAAGTCTTCTGATGATAATGGATGTACTTAATGTTATCGAAAAACCTATTAAACAACCTGCTGTAACACTTAAAAATCTGTAAATTGGTGTTAGTTGAATGGCTGAAAAATGTGGCTGTAATAAAATGATTAAAAGTGCTACTATTGCTACTCTTGCCATGTTCATTACTTTTAAAAGATGGCAAGTTATGGAAGTGAAAATAATTCCAATAATCACAATTTCAATGTTAGGTTCGCTATTGATGTAAACACAACAAAGTCCAACTATTGACCCTATTAAATTAGATCTTACACGTTCGTTAGTAAGTCTTCTTGAGTCTTTTCCTTCAGGTGAAATTACTAAAATAATAGAAAGTAGTCCCCAAAATAATTCATATTGAGGGTATTTAATCATTAAACTATATCCGATAATAAATCCGATTAAACATCTAAAGATATAGATAATAAGTTGTGAAGTAATTATTTTGATTATAAATCTATCCATTACTAATTATTAAATGTGTAGTATCAAAGTTACTACTTCGCAAGTTATTTATTAGTTTAATTTTTCAACAAATTTTGCAGTTGTTAAAGTTCTCACTTCTTCTAAAGTTGAACCTGGCATAATTTCGGTTAAAGTTAATTGACCATCAATGAATTCAAAAACAGCTTTGTCTGTAATTACCATATCAACAGATTTTAATGCCGTTAAAGGTAATGTACAAGAAGGAACTACTTTTGCATCTCCATCTCTTTCTGTATGCATCATTGTAATGATTAATTTTTTCGCTCCAGATGCTAAATCCATTGCTCCACCAACACCTAATAAAGGTTGACCAGGAACTGCCCAGTTTGCTAAATTTGCAGCTTCGTCTACTTGTAAACCACCCATTACTGCAACATCGATGTGTTTACCACGAATCATTGCAAATGAATCTGCTGAATCAAAATAAGAAGCACCGTCTAAAGCGGTTACTGGAATTTTACCTGCGTTAACTGGATATTCCATTGCGCCACCGCCATCAGTAGGAGCAGGGCCAACACCTAACATTCCGTTTTCAGTATGAAGAATGATTCCGTCTTCTTCTGAAATTAAATCGGCTACTAATGTTGGAATTCCAATTCCTAAGTTAACAACATCACCTTTTTTCAATTCTTTCAAAGCACGTTTAGCCATATTCATGCGGCTTTCAGAAACTTTTTTACTTGAAGAAACTGATGCTGAACTTCCTAAATCTTCTAAAGTTAATGTTGCTTGCACTAAATAATCTACAAAAGAACCAGGTGTATGAATGAATTCTGGTAAAATTTCTCCAACTGGAACAATTTCTTCTACTTCAACGATAACCAAATCAGCAGCAGTTGCCATTGCACGGTTAAAGTTTTGTTCTGTCATTCTGTATTGTAAATTTCCTGCAGTATCAGCTTTCCAAGCACGGATAAAAGCAACATTTCCGCGTAAGCTTGGAATTAAAACTTGTTCTTCTCCGTTGAAAATTTTAGTTTCTCTACCTTCTGCTAAAGCAGTTCCGGCAGAAGTTGGAGTAAAGAAACCACCGATACCAGCACCACCGGCACGTAAAGCTTCAGCTAAAGTTCCTTGAGGTAATAATTCATATTCTACTATTCCGTCTTGAGCAGCTTTAACAGCTTCTGGATTTGAAGTGAAGAATGACCCAATCATCTTCTTTAATTGACCGTTACGTAATAAACGACCACCGCCAATACCAACTTCACCAACATTGTTTCCAATGAAAGTTAAATTTTTAGTTTGAGTTTCTGCTAAAGCATGCATTAAGTGAACTGGATTACCTGTCATTCCAAATCCACCTTGTAATAATATGTCACCATCCTTTACCATTGCAACTGCATCTTGTAAAGAAATTTGAGGTACTTGTTTCATATTTATAATGTTATATTTAGTGTTGTAAAAAATGAATGATGTGTTTGCAGAATTCTCTTGGATGTTCCATGTTTGAAAGATGAGCTGCATCTAAAGTAATTAGGTGTGTTAAGCCTGCATTTTTTTGAATGAATTTTCCGTCTTCAACTGTTGTTACATCGTCTTTAGATCCGGCTACAATTAATAAAGGTTTTACTAATTTGTGTAAATCTTCTCTAAAATCTGCATACGCTACGGCATAACAGCAAGCTGTATATCCTTGTAAAGAGTTTTCTTTAAAATCGTTTAATATTTTTTGAACTTTTTCAGGATTATTAGCTCTGTAATGAGGAGTAAACCAACGTTCTGCAGTTCCGTCTAAAATACTTTCTAAACCAAATTCTGTTACTTGTTTAACTCTTGCATCCCAACCTTCAACTGTTCCGATTTTAGCTGCAGTGTTACAAATGATGAATTTTTTAAAACGTTCTGGTCTATGAATTGCTAACCATTGCCCGGTTAAACCTCCGATAGATAAACCACAGAAATATACATTTTCTAATTTAAGAGCATCAACTAATTCAACAACATCTTCTCCAAGTTCTGCAATAGAAACTTTATCTTGGTTGATGTTACTGCCACCGTGACCTCTTTTATCATAGCGTAAGATATTGAAGTGATGACTTAACTCATCAATATTATCTTCCCACATTGAATAATTTGTACCTAATGAATTTGAAAAAACTATGGTTTGATTGTGACCAAAGTTTTCATACAAGTAGTTACAAGTAAAATTCTTTAATTCTATTTTAGGCATTTTTTCGTTTTTTAGTTGTTAGATACGTTTGCGAAAATTGGTTTGTTTTTAAACATAAAACTATCTATAATATAAATTATAGATAGTTAAATTTTTAACCAAGATCTCCGCCTGAAACCGGAATGGTTACTCCGGTTATGTATTTGGCTTCATCAGAAGCAGCAAATAAAATTGCATTTACTTGATCTTCTACTTGGCCATATTTTTTCATAAGTGAAGATTCTCTTGTTTGATCTACAATTTCTTGGTACCAAACTTTTTCTTCTTCACTCATTGGATTTTCGTTTCTTGGAACAATACGTTGAGGTGCTTCTGTACCACCTGTAGCGATAGCCACAACTCTAATATTGTTTGCAGCTTGTTCAAAAGCTAATGAAGCAGTTAGTGCATTAACGCCTCCTTTTGCTGCTGCATAAGGAATTCTGTTAATTGAGCGAGTTGCTATTGATGAAACGTTAATGATAACTCCACCTTTGTTTTCAATCATTGCAGGTAAAACGCTTCTACATCCCCATAAAGTAGGATATAACGAGCGGTTCACTTCTTTTATGATTTCATCTTCATTATAATGTTGGAAAGGTTTTGCCCAAATGGTTCCACCAACATTATTGATTAAAATGTCAATAGTTTTGAAAACAGCTAAAGTTTCTGTAACTACTTTTTCAAAACCAGCGTACGTTTCTAAATCAGCCTGAACTGCTAAAACCTGTAAACCTTGTTTTGCTAAGTCTTCTGTAACGGTTAAAACAGTTTCTGCACGATCTACTAAAACAGTTTGCGCTCCTTCTTTTGCTAAACGTTCAGCAACACCTTTTCCAATACCTTGGCCGGCGCCGGTTACAATTGCAACCTTATTTTTAAATCTATTTTCAAAAATCATAGTCATCAATTAAACAGTTGCTGCACCAGTTGGTACAAATTTTTCAGTATAGAAATTATCAAACTTAATTTGATTTACTTCTAATGCTTGTTTAACAGCATCAACCATTGCGTTTGGACCGCAAATGTAAATGTCGTAAGCGTCTGCAGTTAACATTTCTTTATTGATCCATTGAGTTACATAACCTGTTGCAAATGTTGAAGATTCTTCATTAGAAACACATGCAAAAGATTCTACATTAATATTTTCGTAAGCACCGATTCGCGGTAATTCAACTACATTTTCTGTAGTTGTAGCTCCGTAAAACAATTGAATGTTTTGTGAACTTTTTTCAATGTTTAATTGTTCCATCATTGCAATAAAAGGAGCAATTCCTGTTCCTCCTGCAAAGAATAAAGTTGGTTTAGTGATTTCACGGCTATAGAAACTTCCTAATGGTCCTGTGATTTCTAATTGATCACCAACTTTTGCTTGACGTAAGTAGTTTGACATTAAACCAACTTCTGGAATTAAACGGATGATAAACTCCATTTCGTCTGAACCAGAGATTGATGAAAATGAGTAAGAACGTGTTTGATCTGAACCAGGAACTAAGATGTTTGCGTATTGACCAGGTAAGAAAGCGATTGTAGCTCCGTCATTGGTTTTTACTCTTAATTTTACCACTTCAGAAGATAAGAAAGTTAATTCTGTAACTTGTGTTTGATAAGTAGTTGCTTCAACTTTACAAGCTAAAGAACTTGCTAAAATATCTACAACCATATCAGATTCTGGACGCATTTGACAAGCTAATCCATAACCTTGTGCAGCTTCTTCGTCTGATAAAGCTTCTTCAATATAATCTCCTGCATCAAAAGATCCACTACGAGATAAACATTTACAAGTTCCGCATGCTCCATCTGCACAATCTAACGGAATGTTAATTCCTTCTCTGTATGCAGCTTCTGCAATTGTTTCGTATGCGCTTGTTTCGATAAAACGCGTGATACCATCTTCAAAATTTAGTGCAACTTTTGCCATTTTCTGATATTCTTAGATATGATAAACGTCTAAAACTTGACGGATATAATCGTTTTTAATTATTATTTTTTTGTTTGAAATTAAGTAAGAACCATCTACTTTCTTTAAAGTATAAAAACTTGTTCCGAAATAATGATCGGTGTTTTTGTAACGGAAAGAAAGTGTATGCCAGTTAAAACGAATTTTAACTTCAGTTTCAGTTTCTTCTAAAATTTCAATATTGTTGATGTTATGCGAAGTTCTTGTTTCTGGTGTAGAAGCTGACGAACGCTCGGTTTTGATACGGAAAATACGATCTTCTAAACCTCCTTTGTTAGGATAGTAGATTAACGAAATTTCTGTATGTGGGTTTGTAGTTAACTCATCTTCATCTGTCCATCCTGGCATCCAGTATTCACAGTCTTCATCATAAAATTTTAACCATTCATCCCATTCTTTATCATCTAAATGACGAACTTCTTTGTAAAGAAATGCAAGTATGTTGTTGTAATTTTCCATGCTGTTACTTTTCAGAGTTTTGTGATTCAATAGCTTTTTTAAGCTCTTTTTGCCAGTATTCGTGTTGGGTTAAGAATAAACCTTCGTCTTCTGATTTAATACCTGAAATTAATGGTTTAAGTCCCATCTTTTCAGCTTGTTTATCTGGACCGTAAATCCAATGTGTAGCACCACGGCTCATGTCGTTGAATTTTAATTCGGTAGATAAATAAGCTACTTGGCAAGAACGGAATTCTTCTAAATCATCAGGAGTTCCCATTCCTGTTACGTTAAAGAAATCTTCGTATTGACGAATACGAGTTGCTCTTTCTTCAGCGCTTTCTCCTTTAGGAGCAAAACAGTAGATAGTAACTTCAGTTTCGTTTACAGAAATTGGTTTTACTACACGAATTTGTGTAGAGAACTGATCCATGATAAATAGGTTTGGATAAACAGCTAAATTACGTGTCATATTAACCATGAAACCAGCTTTATCTTCGCCGTACTCAGCAATTAAACGATCTTTCTGAGCAAAAATCGGGCTTACTTCTGGGTTTAATTTGTTTGTCCATAATAGCATATGTCCATTTTCAAAACCGTAAACACCAGCTACAGATTTAGACCAACCGTTTGCGTCAACTGCTTTTGTAGATTCTTTAGCATAATCTCTACGTCCCATTGTTGCAACGTAATTCCAGTGAACAGAAGATACGTGGTATCCGTCAGCACCGTTTTCCATTTGTAATTTCCAGTTTCCGTTGTAAACGTATTGAGAACTTCCGTTTAAAACTTCTAAACCTTCTGGAGCTTGATCTACAATATGGTCAATAATTGTTTTAGCTTCACCTAAGTATTCTTCTAATGGAAGAACTTCTGCATTTAAAGATCCAAATAAGAATCCTTTGTATGATTCAAAGCGAGCTACTTTTACTAAATCATGAGATCCGTCACAATTAAATTGCTCAGGATAACCACCTGTTCTTGCATCTTTTACTTTTAGTAATTTTCCAGCATTGTTAAATGTCCATCCGTGGAAAGGACAAGTGAACGAAGATTTGTTTCCTTTTTTGTAACGACATAATTGCGCTCCTTTGTGTGTACACGAGTTAATTAACGCGTGTAATTCTTCGTTTTTATCTTTTGTAATTACAACAGACTGTCTACCAATTGTTGTAGTATAATAATCGTTAATGTTTGGAATTTGAGACTCATGCGCTAAATACACCCAATTGTTTTCATAGATGTATTTCATTTCTAAGTCGAATAATTCTTCATTTGTAAATGATTCACGATTATGACGGTAAATGCCGTTTTCTTTATCGTGAACTAATAAAGAATCTAAATATTCTACTGTTACTTTTTTGTTCATCTTCATTATTTTAAAAATAAGGGATTCGAGAAGTTAGAACTCCGAATCCCTTATAAACTATGAATAACTAATTACTTTTATGAGATTATACAGATGCTCTTGAACGGTTGTTTTCACCAGCAGGAGCTTTCTCAATTTCTTTAACCATGTTAAAATCGAAATCAATTTTAGCAAAAGCTTCGTCTTTACCGTATTCAGCAGCATTTTCAGCAGCGATACGTGTAATTGCAGGAACTAACTCTGGACGTGTTGCGAATGCGAAATCATCATAAGTTAATGGATCACCTTCAATGTTGATTTGAGTTGTTAATTTTCTGAAATCTGGATGTGTAACAAAGAAGTGGATATGTGCTGGACGTGCTCCGTGACGACCTAATAAAGACATTAAAGTATCTGTAGATCCACCTGGAGGACATGCGTATCCTACTGGAACGAATGATTTGAATTCGTATCTTCCATCTGCACCTGTGCGGATAGCTCTTCTTAAGTTAAATTCTGGTTGAGTAGAATCAAAGTGAGAGTATAATCCTTTTAAGTTACAGTGCCAAACTTCAACTAAGGCATTTTCAACTGGATTTCCGTTTTCATCTTTCACAACTCCGCTCATGAATAAACGTTCTCCCTCAGGTTCAACTTCTGTTTCTAATTCAGCATAACCCTTAGTTTCTGGAGAACCAGCAACGTATAAAGGTCCTTCAATAGTACGTGGAGTTAAGTTGTTGATACCAGCTTGCTCATCTTCCCAATCCATCTTAACATCGATGAATTTTTCAATTCCTAAACCAGCGAAAACTAATCCCCATTCGTTGTTTTTACCTGTTTGTGTTAACCAATCACAAGCTTGCCACATTTCTTCAGAAGTAATGTCTAAGTCAGCCATTGCGTTAAATAAATCTTTTAATAATCTATTTACAATTTCTTTTACTCTTTCGTTTCCTTCTCCTGCTCTTTCTTGTGATTTAATAAGCTCTAAAGTTGCGTCGATTACCGACTGATCCATTCTTGCCATAATGTTTTGTTTTTTTAGAAATTAAAATTGATTAATTGTAATCTCTTGTTTGTTAATATTTATTGATTAAATAATTGTTTCTTTAATTGCATTTGGGTGTTTTGTAACACTTGTTACCTTAATAGTCATGTAAGGGAATAGTGGTAACGAACTAATAATTTGGTGAAATTCTTCAGGGCTTTCAACGTTTAATACCGAAATATTTGAATATTTACCAGCTACTCGCCATAGGTAAACCCATTTTCCTGTTTTTTGCCATTTTTGTGAAGTTTCTTTTTCACGAGCGATGTAATCTGCTATTTTTTCTTCGCTCCAAGTTTCAGGGATTTTTACATCCATTTCAACAACGTATACCATCTTATTTTCGTTTGTATTTTTCAATTTTATTCATGTCTAACTCAATTCCTAATCCAGGACCTTCTGGAATTTCTAAAGAATTGTTTTGGAAAACGATCGGTTTCTTTACGATATCATCAGTTAATAAAAGCGGACCGAAAAGTTCTGTTCCCCAATCTAAGTTCGGAAGAGTAGAGAAGATATGTGCAGAAGCTAAAGTTCCAATAGTTCCTTCTAACATAGTTCCTCCGTATAAAGAAATTCCTGCTCCTTGAGCAATTGCCGCTTGACGAGCAATGTTTGTTAAACCACCAGATTTAGAAATCTTAAGTGCAAAAACATTTGCTGCTTGAATTTTAGCTAATTTAAATGCGTCTGTTACAGTTCCGGCAGCTTCATCGGCCATAATCGGAACTTCAAAATAAGAAGTTAATCGTGCTAAACCGTCAAAGTTAGTTTTGATAAGTGGTTGCTCAATTAAGTCAACACCAGCATCTTGTAGTTTTTGAATTTGTTTTTTAGCAACTTGTTCACTCCAAGCTTGATTAACGTCTACAGTTACTTTATAATTTTCACCTAATGCTTGTTTTATTGCAGAAACGTGTGCTACATCAACATTCGGATCTTTTCTACCAATTTTTAGTTTAAAGGTATTGTGTTTGTTTTCTGAGATAAGTTTTTTAGCTTCGTCAATATCTTTTTGTGTATCACCACTTGCTAAAGTCCATAAAACAGGTAATTTTGTTGTAATAGAACCACCAAATAATGTTGCAACAGGTACACCTAAACGTTTACCTTGTGCATCTAATAAAGCAGTCTCGATTCCTGATTTTGCAAAGTTGTTTCCTGAAATGTTTTTATCTAACATTTTCATTAAACTGTTAATTTGCGTAGGATCTTGTCCAACTAATAAAGGAGCAAAATAAGTATCGATAGCTAATTTAATTCCTTCTGGAAATTCATCAGCGTAAGAAATACCACCAATTGTAGTAGCTTCACCAATTCCTTCGATATCATCACTACAGAATAAACGGATGATTACCATCGATTGTTTCATCATAACTGTCATCGATAGATGATGAGGACGAATGGTTGGTAAATCTACAATAGTAGTTTCAATTTTTTTTATAGTTATGTTGGTCATTTTTAGATGTTTTAAATAAGTGAGTGATTACTTACCTTGCAAAAATAATTTAAAAATGACTTTTCCAATTAGGACATTTTTTTTAAAAAATGGGACAATTTAAACGTTTCTAAGATTTAACATTTATAGATCTTTGAAATTCTTTTGGTGTTAGATTGGTTTTCTTTTTGAATAATCTTGAGAAATAACTTGGGTCTTCAATATCAAGTTCACTGGCTACTTCGTTGATATTGTACTTTAAGTTTGAAAGTAGAACTTTAGCTTCTGAAATGTAATAATCAATGATTAATTCCCTTGGAGATTTGTTTGATACGCTTTTTGTAATTCTTGTTAAGTGGGTAGGTGTAATTTTTAATTCGTTTGCATATTCATCAATAGTTTTTTTAAAAGATCTTGCTTCAGAAATTAAAAGCATGAAGTTTTTAAAATAAACTTTGTACGAATTATCAATTACTTTTTCTAAAACACTATTTTCGTTTTGTAAACGATATAATTGAATTATTAATTGTCCAACCAAGTTCTGAAGCATTAAAAGTTTACCTGGTTTAGTACCATTGTATTCATTAATACACTGTTTTAAAGTTTGAATAACTTCTTGGTCTTCAAGATCAGTTTCAATTAATTTTTTTGCGTATATATTATATAAGGTAAACAAAACTTCTGCTTCTCTATTAAGTAAGCTTTCTAAAACTGAATCTGAAAGTGAAATAATCCAACCTTCAACTTCGTTTTGATGTTTAAAACCGTGTGGTGTATTCTTAGGAATTGTAACAAGTGTTGGTCCTTCAATTGTAGAAGTTTTTCCTTGGTAAGTAATTTCAGTTATACCTTTGGTGATATAAAAAATCTGAAACAAATTATTATGAGTATGAATTTCAACTTTATTGTTATAGTTTTTTCCAATTACCCCAAATGGATAAATGTTAACTAACCCTCGAGCAAATTCAATGGAGTCGTTTCCATACAAACCTTCGTAAAATTTATTTGTACTCATCTTACCTGAATTTTTTACTAAATTATAAAAAACGCTTCAAACAAAATACTTTTTTAAAAAACTTTAAGATAATTGTACTTTTGTAAAAATTATCAAAAATGAAGAAATTAGTTTTAGATGAGTTAAATCGCATTAATGTTGAAGAATTTAAACAAGCAGAAAAAACTCCGATTATAATAGTGTTAGATGATATTCGTAGTTTACACAATATTGGAGCTGTTTTTAGATCTTCGGATGCGTTTTTGATCGAGAAAATTTATTTGTGCGGAATTACTGCTACGCCTCCTAATAAAGAAATTCATAAAACAGCTTTAGGTGCTACTGAAACTGTTGAGTGGGAATATGCAAAAGATGTGGTTGCTGTTGTAGAAAAATTAAAGTCTGAAAATGTTGAAGTTTATTCTGTTGAACAGGTTGAGAACTCAATCATGTTAAATGATTTTTCTGTTTCTAAAGAAACGAAATATGCTTTGGTTTTTGGAAACGAAGTAAAAGGTGTTTCGCAAGATGTAGTTAATATTTCAAAAGGAGTGATTGAGATTCCGCAACTTGGTACAAAACATTCTTTGAATATTTCTGTAAGTGCCGGTATTGTAATTTGGGATTTATTTCAAAAATTACAAGCTTTAAAATAACAAAAAACGAACTAATAAAATTAGTTCGTTTTTATTTTTTCTTGAATTTGATCTAATATCAAAATATAATCTTCTTGATTTTCGATTAAATCAATCTCTGTCATATCAATTACCAAAGTGTTTTGATCTTTGTTGGTTTTAATAAAATCAGCATAGCTTTTGTTTATCTTGTTCAGATATTCTGCTGGAATTTCAGATTCGTAACTTCTACCTCTTTTTTTGATGTTTTTTAATAAACGATCCGTTTCTTGATGTAAGTAAATGTATAAATCGGGCTGTGTAACTTCTTTATACATAATATCAAAAATGTTTTTGTATAAACGAAATTCATCTTCATCAATGGTAATTTGTGCAAAAATTAACGATTTATAAATGTAATAATCTGCAACAATAAAATCTTTAAATAAATCAAGTTGACTTAAATCTTCTGAAATTTGAGAATATCTATCTGCTAAAAACGACATTTCTAACGGAAAAGCATATCGAGCCGGATCTTTATAAAATTGTGGTAAAAACGGATTGTCTGCAAAGCGTTCTAAAACCGTTTTCGCATTAAAATCAGCAGCGATTTTCTGAGTTAAAGTTGTTTTTCCTGAACCGATGTTCCCTTCAATAGCAATAAAATTTAATGTATTGAAAGTGTATTTATCCATTGGGTTTTCTAAAACATCTACCTTTTTTATTTCTGAATTGTCAGCAGTTTCAATTAATAATTCTTTAAAGTTTTTTTTCAGAATCGGATGAATCCAATCAGCTTTTATGTCACTGCAAGGTTGTAATACAAATTTTCTGTCTTGCACAAACGGATGTGGAATATTTAAGTTTTCAGTTGTGATAATTTCTTCGTTGAAAGAAACCAAGTCGATATCGATTGTTCTTGCAGCGTAACCTGAAGTTTGATTTCGAACCCTTCCTAAACGCGTTTCAATTTGCAAGCAACGAGCTAAAATAATTTCGGCTGGTTTAAAGCTGTGAATTAAAATCGCACAATTGTAAAAAGTATCACTTTCAAAACCCCAAGACGGAGTTTCGTAAACAGATGAAATAGCAATAACACTTCCAACTTCATTGTTTATTAAGTTGATTGCTTGCTGTAAATTTTCTTTTCTATTTCCTTGATTACTTCCTAACGAAAGAATTATCTGATGCTGTTTGTACATACTGCAAAATAAACAAATATCAATCAAATAAAACCACACTACTTAAAGTAGTTTTCAACAAAAAAGTTCTTGTTTTTTTGTAACAAAAGATAAAGCTTTACTACTTATAGTTTAAATTAATAAAGTTAAGAATGAATTTTTTAAAAAATGTATTAGCTACAATGGTCGGAATCATACTTTTTAGTGTGCTTTCTTTCTTTTTGTTATTCATTGTAGGGATAGCAGTTTCGGCTTCCTCAGAAAAAAAAGTATCTGTAAAAAACAATTCTGTAATAAAATTAGATTTATTTGCTGTAACAAATGATTACGGAGGAAAAACTCGTGTTACAGATTTTGAATTTTCAGAAAAAAATAACGATGGTTTGATAGATGTTTTAAACGCAATTGAATTTGCAAAATCAGATTCGTCTATCAAAGGAATTTCTATTGAAAATAATGCTTCGATGTTAGGAATTGCTCAACGTAAAGCTATTCGTGAAAAATTAATTGACTTTAAAAAAACAGGAAAGTTTGTGGTTGCTTATTCAGACGGATATTCACAATCTGAATATTATATGAATTCTGTAGCAGATACAATTTATCTTAACCCAATGGGAAGTATCGATTTCAAAGGTTTAGCTTCTGAAATTTTATATATGAAAGATTTACAAGAGAAATCTGGCGTTAAGATGGAAGTTATTCGTCATGGTAAATATAAGAGTGCTGTTGAGCCATTTTTACAGCAAACTATGAGCGAAGAAAATCGTGAGCAAATGACAGAGCTTTTAAATTCAATTTGGGATGATGTAATTACAGATATTTCAAAAAGTAGAAATATTAGCAAAGATTCATTGAATTATATTGCTACGAATTTAGAAGGAAGAACTCCAGAATTAGCTTTGAAAAATAAACTGATTGATAAAATTGCTTATTTCGATGAATATGAAAACGGAATGCGTAAAGCGATGAATATCGATAAAGATAAAGACATTAATAAAGTAGATATTTTAGATTATGTTACTTCTACTTTCGGAAAATCTAAAAATAAGGCAAAAGATCGAATCGCTGTTATTGTTGCTCAAGGTGAAATTCGTGGTGGTGAAGGAAGTGTAAATATTATTGGCGAAGGTTCTATTAATCGTGCTTTAAAAGAAGCTCGTATCAACGATAAAGTAAAAGCTATTGTTTTACGTGTAAATAGTCCGGGCGGTAGTGCTTTAACTTCTGATATTATTTGGAGAGAAATTGAACTTACTAAAAAGGTTAAACCTGTAATTGTTTCAATGGGAGATATGGCAGCTTCTGGCGGTTATTATATTGCTTGTAACGCAGATCGTATTTTTGCTGAACCTTCTACAATTACTGGATCAATTGGAGTTTTTGGAGTAATTCCAAACTTTAAAGGTGTTGCAGATAAAATTGGAGTAAATGCACAAGTGGTTAAAACTCATGAAAATGCTGCAGGTTACAGTGTGTTTACAGAAATGGATCCAGGTTTTAAAGAAACTATTCAAGAAAGTATCGTTCGTGTTTACGACACATTTGTGAATCGTGTGGCGGCAGGAAGAAATATGACTTACGATCAAGTTCATGAAATTGCTCAAGGTAGAGTTTGGACAGGTACAATGGCTTTAGAAAACGGATTAGTTGATGAATTAGGTGGCTTAGATGATGCAATTGCTTATGCTGCTGAGAAAGCTGGAGTTTCTGAATACAAAATAAATTATTACCCAGAATACGAAATTAAATTAAGAGATTTAGTGCGTGGTATCATTGGGGTTAACGCTAAAGAAGTACAACAGGAGGCAATCATCCAAACTGTTGGAAAAGAAAATTACGAGTTGTTTAACCGCGTTAATTATTTAAAAGAAACTGAAGGTGTTCAAGCAATGTTACCTTATCAATTAAAAATTCAATAAAATTTAATTACTCAATATCATTCAATTCAAAAAAGAGGAAGCTTTATAAAGAGCCTTCCTCTTTTTTATTTTAAAACGGAGGAGGTTAATTCAATTTGGAATGAAATAAAAAACAAAATTGAAATTTGTTATCCGATTGAAGATTTTGAGTACGGAATGCGTGAGTTTGCTGTTTATGATAATAACGGATATGTTTTGCAATTTGGACAAGAAATTACAAAAGCTTCTATATTAAATTAAGTGCTATGAAAGAAAATGAATTAAATAATGGAGGTTTCTGTAAAGTAATTGGTGGAACTCACAAAGGAAAATTTGGTTATATTCAAGATAAAAACATCAGTAAAACCGGGCATGTTACCATTACTGTTTTGCAAGATAATGGAATTCGATTTAAAACCTTATAAAAAAATGTTGAATCTGTATTGGAGTAACAACTTAAAAAAAAATTAAAATGCACAATAAAATTCAAATTTACCTTTTAGATAAGAATGAAAAACTGCCTTATGATTTATTACTTTTGGCAGATGAAACAATTGATGCAATTAATAAATACGTTTTTGATTCTGATGTTTATGTAGCAAAATTAAATAACGAAATTATTGGCGTTTTTTGTTTATATAAGATAAATGAAATAACGGTTGAAATTAAAAATATCGCTGTTGCAGAAAAATATCAAGGTTGTGGCTTTGGTTCTTTTTTACTTCAAGAAATAAAAAAAATAGTAAAATCTAATTGCAAAAATCTAATTCTAGGAACCCCCGATATTGCAAGTCGGCAAATTAATTTCTATGAAAAAAACAAGTTTGTAATATTTGATGTTCGTAAAAACTTTTTCGTAACAAATTATTCAAAACCTATATTTGAAAATGGTATTCAACTTAAAGATATGGTATTATTAAAGTTTGAATTCAAATAATAAAAAAGAGCTCAATATTGAGCTCTTTTTTCAGAATTACATGTTGCTTAATAGTTTTGGTTTTATAAGCTTTTCAGTTTTGATTCTATTAATTTTTAACTAATTCAAAATCAATTAAAAGAAACCACCTGAACCTTGTACTTCATTTTTATCTCTGTGTTTACGTTGTAAAGCTCTGTTTTTTGCAGTTCCGAAATTGTATTGTAATCCAACAAATACAGATTGACTTTCCCAAGTAAATTCTCCTTTTTGTGGATATGGTGAATCTCCAACAAAGCCAGCTTTCATTGTATTGAAAATATCATTAACTCTTAAGCTAACACTTGCCGAATTTTCCCAGAATGCATATCTTAAACCGGCATCTATTTTATACATTGCTTTCATTTCTGCATTGATTCCTTTTGCATTACCACGGTAGAAACCAAATAATGAAGCACGTAATTTATTTGTGATTTTAAAGTTGTTGTTCAAACGCGCATTAAAAACTCCGTTATCAACCGTTCTGTTTTCAAATTCTTCTGCTCCGGTTTGGCTATTTAAAACAGAAACAATTCCTTTTTGATTTCTGAAATAGTATTCAACGCTTGGCTGAATATCCCACCATTTCGTTAATTTATAATTTGCTGAAACTTCTGCTCCATAAGCCTTAGATTGGTCGAAGTTTCCGTAACTCATAATCATTTTATTTTCTGCAATAGCTTCTGGTGATGAAGTGTCTAAAAAGAATGTTCTTTCAATTGGGTCAGAAATAATTCTGTAATAAGCTCCGAATGATAAACTTCCTTTAACGCCTAAAATCTTCGTATAATTAAATTCTAACGAATTTGTAAACTGAGGTTGTAACTCAGGATTTCCAATTTGTGTAACTCTTGGTGTGCTGTAATCACGAATAGGTCTGGTTTGCCAAACATTCGGACGGTCAACTCTACGACTCGCACTTAATTGAAAGAAATCTGTTTGAGTAGGCGTGTAGCTAACAAATGCAGATGGATAGATATTTAAATAATCATCTTCAAATTTATCTTTATTGTTAGATATGGCATAGTTTGCATTCACTTGGTATTTTTCTAAACGTGCTCCAACCTGGTAGCCCCATTTTTCATATTTACTTCCAAAAGTTGCATAAGCAGATGCTATTCCTACATCATAAGTAAAATCTGTATTATTAGCAATTATGTTTGTTGTAGCGTAAGTATTATCTATGTTGGTTTTACGATATTCGGCTCCGACTTCTAATTTTGAAGCTTCATTAATCGGATGCACGTAATCTAAATTCGCTTGAATCGCATCGACTTTATTATCGCTGCCGTCTTTATATGGATTGTTTGTATTTCCTGCAATTCCGAATTGTGCTCCTTGATTTTGAATAGTTCTATTGAAGTTTACTTCAAAATCTAATACTTGACCGGTTTTCTCAAATTGTTTTTTCCAAGCGGCATTATATATATGATTGTTATCATTTCCTGTATATTTATCTGTCTGGTAAAACGGGTTTGCTGTTGGATATAAAATGGTATTTGCTACAGTTCCAAAACCATCAGATAAACTTTGATTGGTGTAAAACGATAACGTGTTTTTACTATTTACATAAACATCAAATCCAACTTTAAACGTATGTGTTTCGTGTTTGTTTAAAATATTAAAAAGTTGTTTACTATTGTCGTTTAATTGCGTGATTTCACCCCAATTTTTTGTTTTGTTTTTATTGTAATTGTAGTTTCCAAAAATGTTTATTTTTCCTTTACGGAAGTTTAAATCAATTCCTTGGTTGTATTTTGGAACGTTTGCTAAAGTTACGTTTCCGGTGTAACTTCCATTGAAACCATCTTGCATGTTTTTTTTCAGAATGATGTTAATCATCCCAGACATTCCTTCTGGATTGTACTTTGCAGACGGATTCGTAATCAATTCAATTTTATCAATTGAGTTTGAAGGTATCTGTTTTAATAAGGTTTTAGGATCCATTTGGGTTAATTTCCCATCGATTAAAACACGAACATTATCGTTTCCTCTCATAGATAAATTTCCGTCTTGGTCAACGTTTAATGATGGAATATTGTTCATGATTTCTGAAGCCGTTGCACCAGCCGTAGATAAATCTTTTCCAACATGAATAACTCTTCTATCAACCAATTGTTCAGTAACGGAACGTTCAGCTGTAATTTCAATGCCATCTAAAAGTTCTGCATCTGGTTTTAAGAAGATAGTTCCTAAATCGAACTTTTTATTTTCTTCCGATAAATTGATCGTTGTAGTATAAGTTTGGAAACCAATATATTCTATAATAACCTCTGTTGATTTTAAAGGAATGTTTTTAATTGTAAAACTTCCATTATCATCAGAAAGTTCACCAGTGATAATTTGGTCTCCATCTTTTACAGAAATTGTAGCATAAGGAATAGCTTCTTTGCTATTTTCGTCTTTCAGTAATCCGGAAATTGAACCTGGGTTTTGAGCGTTTATTAAGCCAGATGTTAATAATGCTCCCATTAAAAGTAGTTTATTTCTCATAGTTTAAGTTTGTTTATTTTGTATAGCAGGTTACTTTGTATAACATAGTATGTCAGCGTAATTTATTGCATTTTATCAATTAGTAGTAAGAATGGAAACTTTGTTACAATAAATATGATTTTTTTTAAAAAAAATATAATTTGTGAAATCTTGTAGATTTTTGTGTTAGAATTTTGCTGCTAAAAATCGTATCTTTGCAAGCACAAAAAAATAATAAAATGTCTTTACAAAATATTTTAACTCCATATATACAACAAGCCGTTCAAAGTTTGTTTGAAGTTTCTCTAGAAAAAGTTGAATTTCAGGCAACTCGTAAAGATTTTGAAGGTGATATTACAGTTGTGATTTTTCCTTTATTAAAATTAATCAAAGGAAATCCGGTTGAAATTGGAGCCAAAATCGGTACTTATTTAGTTGAAAATGTTGAGGTAGTTTCTAAATTTAATGTGGTTGCAGGTTTTTTAAATATTGTAATTGCAGATTCTTTTTATACGAATCAATTTTCAGAAATTAAACAAAACGATACATTCGGGTATGTACCTGCAGATGAAAATGGAAACGCAGTAATGGTTGAATATGCTTCTCCAAACACTAACAAACCATTGCATTTAGGACACGTTCGTAATGTACTTTTAGGATATTCTGTAGCTCAAATTATCAAAGCTGCGGGTAAAAAAGTTTATAAAACACAGGTAATCAACGACCGTGGAATTCATATTTGTAAATCAATGTTGGCATGGGAAAAATTCGGAAACGGAGAAACTCCTGAATCTACTGGTTTAAAAGGTGATAAGTTGGTTGGTAATTACTATGTTGCTTTTGATAAAGCTTACAAGGAAGAAATCAATGCTTTAATGGCTGAAGGTAAAACCGAAGACGAAGCGAAAAAACAAGCGCCTTTAATGTTAGAAGCGCAAGAAATGTTACGTAAATGGGAGGCTGGGGACGAAAAAGTGGTTTCACTTTGGAAAATGATGAACGGTTGGGTTTACGAAGGATTTGATGTTTCTTACAAAAATATTGGTGTAGATTTCGATTGTAATTATTACGAAAGTAACACTTATTTATTAGGAAAAGATGTTGTTGAAGATGGTTTAGCAAAAGGTGTTTTCTATAAAAAAGAAGATGGTTCTGTTTGGATTGATTTAACTTCAGACGGATTAGATGAGAAATTAGTTCTTCGTTCAGATGGAACTTCAGTTTATATTACTCAAGATATCGGAACAGCTATTCAGCGTGTTAAAGATTTTCCTGATGTAGATGGTATGGTTTATACTGTTGGAAACGAGCAAGATTATCACTTTAAAGTGTTATTCTTAATCTTGAAAAAATTAGGATTTGATTGGGCTGAAAACTTATTCCATTTATCTTACGGAATGGTTGATTTACCATCAGGAAAAATGAAATCTCGTGAAGGAACGGTTGTAGATGCTGATGATTTAATGGCTGATATGACTAAAACTGCTCGTGAAATTTCAGAAGAATTAGGAAAATTAGACGGATATTCTGAAGAAGAAAAATCAGAATTGTACCGTATAATTGGTTTAGGAGCTTTAAAATATTACATCTTAAAAGTGGATCCTAAAAAACGAATCTTATTTGATCCGAAAGAATCTGTTGATTTTAACGGAAATACAGGTCCGTTTATTCAATATACTTACGCGCGTATTCAGTCTATTTTACGTAAAGCAGATTTTGATTACAACGTAAATGTTGAGATTTCAGAATTACATGAAAAAGAAAAAGAATTATTAAAAATCATCGCTCAATTCCCTGAGGTTGTTCAACAAGCTGCAAAAGCTTTTAGTCCGGCTTTAGTAGCGAATTACACGTATGATTTAGTAAAAGAATATAATTCATTCTACCAATCGGTTTCTATCTTAGGTGAAGAAAGCGAAGCGAAGAAAATTTTCCGTGTACAATTATCAAACAAAGTGGCACAAACTATCAAGAACGCGTTCCAATTATTAGGAATCGAAGTTCCGAATAGAATGTAATTTATTCATTTTATTTATACTTAACGTGACCCAAAATAATAAGAATTATTTTATTCAAACATTTGCAATTATGGTTTTATCTGTAATTGCATTTGTTTTTATTAAACCAATTTTACCAGAAAGATTGTTTCCAACAGCCAAAACAACTATGAAAAATGTTGTGGTAGATAGTTTAATGTTAGAAGCTTTATCAGACGATGATACTCATTTAATTAATGATGAAATTAAGAATGATTCATTAAATGGAATTGGTAACGAATTAAATCAGTATATTTTCGATGAAACTGATTATAACGGATATCAATATTTAGTTCCTTTTTTTGAAAAATTATTTGAAATTCAAAAAGGCAAAAGTGGCAAGGTTCGCATTGCTTATTTCGGAGATTCAATGAATGACGGCGATATGATTGTAAAAGATTTTAGAGCTAATTTTCAAGAGCGTTTTGGTGGAGAAGGTGTAGGTTTTGTAAATATTACTTCAGAGTCGGCTTCATCACGCGGAACGATCAAACAATTGTCATCTTCAAAGTGGAAATCGTATTCATTTGTAAATAATAAAAACATAGCTTCTAATTTTGGAATCAGTGGAAATGTGTTTTTTCCAATTGATACGGTTTCATCAAATTGGTTGAGTTTTGAAGCAAGTAAAACTAACCGATTAACGCAATTGATAAATCCAATTCTTTATTACGGTAAAGCAAGTAGTTCAAATGCAGAGATTGCAGTTATTAATGGAAATGATACTGTTTTTAAGAAGCTGAATCCGGTTAAAGTGGTTAATCAACTTTCGTTAGGTAATACTGCTAAAAAAATAAAAATTGAATTTTTAAATGCAGAAAAAGTTCCTTTTTATGGAGTTGATTTTACTGGGGATTCAGGTGTTTATGTAGATAATTTTTCGAACAGAGGAAATTCTGGATTGCCTATAATAAATATTAAAACCGACGTAATTGCCGCTTTTAATAAAGATTTAAATTATGATTTAATCGTGTTACAATACGGAACAAATGTTTTAGGCTACGGATCTAAAAATTTCAACTGGTATCAAAACAGAATGAAAAAAGTAGTAGAACATTTACGTTCTGTACTTCCTAACACACCAATCTTAATTGTTTCAATTGCAGATAAATCAACCAAATATGATACGCAAATGCAAACGGATTCGGCTGTAATTCCTTTAATGAAAGCGCAGTTAAATTACGCTAAAGAATCACAAACAGCATTTGTAAATTTATTTCAGTTAATGGGTGGCGAAGGTTCAATGGTAAAATGGGTTGAAGAAGAACCTGCTAAAGCTAACAAAGATTATACACATTTTAATTTCAGAGGATCAAAATTCGCATCTGATTTAATTTACAACCAAATCATGCAAGGTTATGATGCTTTTGTAAAGCGAAAAAGCAAATCTGCCGAGTAGTTAATTAACTAAAACATTTTATGAAAATTAATTCCAACCTGTTTCTTCTTTTTTTACCTTGCTTTTTTAGTGTAAATACTTTTGCTGAGCAAATTACAAAAGGAGATATAATTATTGAATCAGATTCTATTTCAGAAAATAAATCAAAGTCATTAGAAATATTTAATGCTCAGGTTCTAAATCCTTTTTTTGATCAGTTACGCAATTTAGAAACAACTAATAAAGGAAAAATTAGAATTGTACAAATTGGAGATTCTCATATTCAAGCCGATTTTTTAAGTAACGTTATAAAAGATGTTCTTCAGAATAAATTCGGAAATGGAGGTTTCGGATTTGCTTTTCCACATAAATTAGCCAACACAAATGGTTCAAATCAATTACGATTTAAGTCTAATACTAATTTTTCTTCAAATCGAAACGTTCGTCCTTCGAATGATAGGCCAATCGGAATTTCAGGTTATACCATATCAACGCAACAAGATAATGCTGTAATTGAAGTCGAAATTAAGAATGCACAAGATTTTGCGAATAATGTAAAAATTATAACTCCGAATAATGAAAAGTTTTTTGATTTAGCTTTTACTGAAAATAAATCGGTTGAAATTTCAAAAACAGTTCAGACTCCAATAACGCATAAAGTTAAAAAAGGAGAAACATTATCAAGTATTGCAAAAAAATACAAATTATCTGTTGTGAACTTGAAAAAAATGAACGGATTAAAATCCGATAAATTAGCAGTTGGTAAAAGTTTAAAAGTTGGAAATAATCAACAAATCCAGTCTAAAGTAGCTGTTTCAGATTTCGATAAAGTAGCTTTGAAAGCATTAGGCGATTCATATTTTTACGAAAATGAAAATGCTTTTGAAAAATTTTATTTGATTTCAGATAATCAATTTTCAGAAGTTGAGTTAAGTGGTTTGATTTTAGAAAATAACTCAACTGGAATTACGTTCAGCGGAATAGGAGCGAACGGTGCAAAATATTCAGATTATAATAGATTTCCAATGTTTTTTGAGCAATTGAAAGCGTTGCAACCAAATTTGATTATTGTAAGTTTAGGAACTAATGAATCTTTTGATCGATTAGATGTTTCAGAATACATACAAAATGTTCAAACCTTTGTTGAAAAAGTAAAAGAAACAAATCCAAATACAGTTGTTTTGGTAACAACACCGCCACCTTCAACTTTGCATAGAAAATATGAAAATACTTTTATTGCCGATTATACTCAGGCAATAATTGAAACTTCGAACAGTACAAAAGCATTTGCAGTTTTTGATTTATACCAAAATTTCGGAGGTAAAAATGGTGTGCAATTAAATAAACAAAAAGGTTATTTGGCAAAAGATGAGGTTCATTATACTAAAGATGGTTATGAAGCTCAAGGTAATTTATTAGCAAAAGCTTTGTTACAAGCTTATCAAAATTATATTTCTAACAAGTAGTTTTTGGTTATATGAAAGAGTGGTTTAACCAACATATTGTTCCACAATTGGAATATTTTAATACCGAAACCGTTGGTGCTTGGTTTACGTTTAGCGCAACCGAACCTATGCTGTTTAATACAGCTCGATTTTTTGCAATGTTTTTGGTGTTTTATGTGATTTATATTTCGCTTCGAAAAACTTTTTACCCGAGATTACTTTATGTAATTTGTTTTTCACTTTTTTTCTATTATTTATCAAGTGGTTATTTTTTTCTATTAATTGTTATTTCTTCGTTGTTCGATTATGTCGTAACCAAACGAATGTACTATGCCAAGTCAGAACTTACCAAAAAGATCATTGTTACGCTAAGTGTAATTATCAACTTGGGGTTGTTGGGATATTTTAAATACATGAACTTCTTTATAGATTCTATAAATACTGTTAGTGAATCGTATATCGAATTTCAGAAAATTGGTTTACCTGTAGGAATTTCATTTTTCACCTTTCAATCGATTAGTTATGTGATTGAGATTTATCGTAAAGAAATTAAACCAACTAAAAATTACATTGATTATTTATTCTTTATTTCATTCTTCCCACAATTAGTTGCCGGACCTATAGTTCGAGCAAAAGATTTTCTCTCTCAGATTTATTCTGAATTGAAAATTACTAAAGAAGATATGAATTACGGAATGCTTTTGATAATTGGTGGTTTAATTAAGAAAGTTGTAATTTCAGATTATATTTCTTCGAATTTTGTTGATCGCGTTTACGATTTACCGAATGCCTATACATCTTTTGAAAATTTGATGGCTACTTACGGTTATGCTATTCAAATTTATTGTGATTTTTCTGGATATTCAGATATGGCCATCGGAATTGCTTTACTATTAGGATTCAAATTACCAACAAACTTTAAAACGCCGTATCAATCTAAATCAATTACCGAGTTTTGGAGACGTTGGCATATTTCGTTATCTACTTGGTTAAAAGATTTCCTTTACATATCTGTAGGTGGAAACCGAAAAGGAACTTTCGCCGGTTTCTTATTTCCCGCTTTGTTTTTTGCAGCCTTGTTCGCGTGGGGAATTTATATGTATAAAACTTCTTATGTTCCATTAATTATTGCTTCGGCTTCATTTATAGTTTTTGTTTTCTCTTTCTTGTTTGCAAAAGATAAAAAGAAAACCATGTTTACCGATGTTAATTTAATGACCACAATGTTGTTAGGTGGTTTGTGGCACGGAGCAAGTTTACGATTTATAGTTTGGGGAGCTTTACATGGAGGAGCTTTAGCAGTTCATAAATTATTTTTAGATTATTTTCCGGACAATGGAAAAAAATCTTTTTTCAAAAGTTTATGGAACGTGTTTGCAGTAATTCTAACTTTTCATTTTGTTACTTTTTGTTGGATATTTTTCCGAGCAAAAGATTTTCAAACTGCTTTAGATGTCATTTATAATATCGGAAATTTAACTTTTGATTTCAATCAATGGTATATAATTTACCAAGGGTATACTAATGTTTTCTTGTTAATGTTATTCGGATTTGTTTGGCATTTTATTCCTGAAAATTGGATGAAAAAAGTACAACAAATTTTTATTGTAATGCCACTTATCGGAAAAGCTATAATTTTAGCACTGATTTATTGGTTGGTTTTTGCAACTGCGCAAGAAGGACCGCAACCTTTTATATACTTTCAGTTTTAGATAAAAAAAGACTATTCGTTTTGAATAGTCTTTTTTGCTATATGCTAATTTTTACTTTATAACCTTCGTAAGTTCTGATATTAAAAACCGTGTTGTCATCAAAAATTAAATACTGACCTTTTATTCCGATAAGTTTTCCTGTATAGTAAGGAGATTTATCTAAATTCAAACTATTTACTTTTGAAGGGAAATATTCAACCGGATATTCTAAATGTAAAACATTATGTTGGGTTTGTTCAAAATAAGGTAAAACTTCAGCAGGTAATTTTTCTTGAGTTTTCATTACCAAATCAAATAAATCAACCGCAATAATTTCGTTAGTTAACATTTTACGCCAATTTGTTTTATCAGTAAACGAATCTTTTAAATGAACCTCTGTAATTCCGGCTAAATATCTATTAGGTACTTCAACAATGGGAACTGCGTAACTTGCACCTTGGTCAATCCAACGAGTTGGAACTTGTGTTTTTCTGGTAACTCCAACTTTAACGTCACTTGCAACGGCTAAGTAAACAATATGAGGTTGAAGTTGTACTTTTTGTTCGTAAGCTAAATTTCTATCTTCAATACCTAAATGCGCTTTACTTAATTCAGGTTTCATAATCCAATCACCAACTTCTGCACTTGAATTGAAACAATCATAACAAAATCCTTGACGAAATATCTTTTTTTCTCTTCCGCAATTCAAACATTCGTATCCGTCAAACTGAATTTGAATATCTTTATTTAGTAGTTGATTGAAATGTATGAATGAATTTTTGAAGGCTAAATAATATTGAATCGGATTTCCAAATTCCGTTTGCATTTTGTTTAAAACTCCTTGGTATTGCATGAGATTTTCTTAAATTTGAATTCACACAAATTTACTAAAGTTTAATTGAAGTTATATTATCTTTTTTTTAGTACATTTATGGAGAAGAATTTTTTTATATGGCATTTACAATAATCAATTCTATTGTCACTTGGGTTTTAAAGAAACGCATTCATCAAATGGAGCTGTTCATGAAATTTCCGATAGATGTACAAAACGAATTACTTTTAAATTTAATCAATCAGGCACAAAATACCGAATACGGAAAGAAATATAATTTTTCAGACATTAAAAATTATAATGATTTCTCAAACCAAGTTCCTCTAAATACTTATGAAGATTTTGAACCTTTAATTGAAAGAGCAAGAAAAGGTGAACAGAATGTATTTTGGCCAACTCCAATTAAATGGTTTGCTAAATCGAGTGGAACCACTAATGCTAAAAGTAAATTTATTCCTGTAAGTCCAGAAGCTTTAGAAAATTGTCATTTTAAAGCAGGAAAAGATATGTTGTGCTTATATTTGAATAATAATCAAGATTCTCAACTTTTCACAGGAAAGAGTTTGCGTTTGGGTGGAAGTAAACAACTTTATGAAGATAATAATACCATTTTCGGAGATTTATCTGCAATTATAATTGATAATCTTCCATTTTGGGCTGAATTTAGTTCAACACCAAGCAATAAAGTTTCGTTAATGAGCGAATGGAATGAAAAAATGCTTGCGATTGTAGAAGAAACTAAAAATGTAAAAGTGACGAGTTTCGCAGGAGTTCCTTCTTGGATGTTGGTTTTATTTAATAAAGTTTTAGAACAAACTGGAAAAGATAATTTATTAGAAGTTTGGCCAAACGCCGAAGTTTATTTTCACGGCGGTGTAAGTTTTGAACCTTACCGTGAACAATACAAAAAATTATTTCCAAGTGATAGTTTCCGTTATTATGAAATTTATAATGCTTCGGAAGGATTTTTTGGAATCCAAGATAGAAACGATTACAACGATTTGTTATTGATGTTAGATTACGGAATTTTCTATGAATTTATTCCAATGGAAACTTTCGGAACATCAGAACAAAAAATAATTCCGCTTTCCGAAGTTGAATTGAATAAAAACTACGCAATGGTTATTTCAACAAATTCTGGATTATGGCGTTATTTAATCGGAGACACCGTTAGATTTACTTCTTTATTACCTTATAGAATTAAAGTTTCAGGAAGAACCAAACACCATATTAATGTTTTTGGTGAAGAATTAATGGTAGAAAATACAGATAATGCTCTTGCAATTACAGCCGAAGCTTTTAACGTAGAAATTGTTGAATATACTGCTGCACCTGTGTTTATGGAAGGAAAAGAAAAAGGTGCACACGAATGGATTATTGAATTTAAAAATCCTCCAAAAAGTATAGAAGATTTTGCTGAAGCTTTAGATTTGAATATTCAATCTTTAAATTCAGATTACGAAGCAAAGCGTTACAATAGTATGACTTTAAACCGCTTGAAATTACATTCAGCTAAGAATAATTTATTTTACAATTGGTTGAAAGATAAAGATAAATTAGGCGGGCAAAATAAAATCCCTCGTCTATCAAACGATAGACATTATTTAGAAGAATTATTAAAATTAAATTAATTACAAAAAAATGAGCGACCAACAAGTAAACATCAATTACAGATTAATTAGTATTAATACAGAAGAATTTGATGCAAAGGAATTAGAAAAAGATAACGGAACTTTAGATTTAAATTTTGATTTTCAATTCGGAGTTAATAATGAAAAGCGTTTTGTTAAAACAATCTCTAAATTTAAATTCTTATTAGATAAAGAAGAAATGGTAACACTTGCTGTTTCTTGTGAGTTTGAATTCGAAGCTACAGGTTGGAATCATTTCGTAAAAGGTGACCAATTAGTTTTACCAAAAGGTTTATTAGAAATGTTAGCTGGATTTACAATGAATACTGCTCGTGGAGTATTACATGCTAAAACTGAAGG
This sequence comes from uncultured Flavobacterium sp., assembly GCF_947632075.1. Lineage (GTDB taxonomy): Bacteria > Bacteroidota > Bacteroidia > Flavobacteriales > Flavobacteriaceae > Flavobacterium. The sequence continues at coordinate 291 of NZ_CANRNX010000021.1, read as the reverse complement.
AACTAAGATGAATAAATTAATCATTCCTATGATTAACGGTGAATTCATTAAACAAGATTTAGCAATTCCTTTAAATGCACAAGTGAATTAATCCTTATGAATATAAAAAAAGTCTTACGAAAGTGAGACTTTTTTTTATAACTATACTTAGTTACGTAGAATAAAAAAGCCCCGCTTAGCGAGGCTTTTATTTAACTGTCTAAATATGAGTTTAGATTAGTTAGCTGGAGTTTCAACAACAGCTTCTTCTGTTACTTCTTCAGCAACTGGAGCTTCTTCAACAACAGCAGC
>NZ_CANRNX010000020.1 GCF_947632075.1 uncultured Flavobacterium sp. | reverse complement strand
TTTTAATGTTTTTGTAGTAAGGCGAACTATAATTTAGTTACTTATTGATTTAGTTTAATCTGCCCACTCCAGGGTTATTTTTAAATTGTTTTTAACCGAAAGAACGATTAGATAATTCTTAATTGTTCTTTGATGCTTCTCTCATCAGATTTGTGAACTAAAGCTGAGTGAGTTAAAGCTAATTTACGCTTCTTAGACTTTTTAGTCAAGATGTGACTTTTGAAAGCGTGCTTTCTTTTTAATTTTCCAGAGCCAGTAACTTTAAAACGTTTCTTAGCACTAGATTTAGTTTTCATTTTAGGCATGTCTTCCTAGGTATTTATGTTATCTTACTTAACATTATTTTGTTCGTTATTGATTTAACGAATTATTTTTTCTTTTTAGGAGCAATGTACATAGTCATACGTTTACCTTCAAGTATTGGCATAGCTTCAACTTTACCAAACTCTTCCAAGTCTTGTGCTAAACGTAATAACAAAATTTGTCCTTGCTCTTTATAAATGATAGAACGTCCTTTGAAAAATACAAACGCTTTTAATTTAGCTCCGTCTTTTAAGAATTTTTCAGCGTTTTTCTTTTTAAACTCGTAATCATGTTCGTCAGTTTGAGGTCCAAAACGAATCTCTTTAACTGTAACTTGCGTTGATTTAGCTTTTAAAATTTTGTCACGCTTCTTTTGTTCATAAAGAAACTTGTTATAATCGATAATTTTACAAACAGGTGGCTCTGCATTTGGTGAAATTTCAACCAAATCCAATTCCATCTCTTCAGCCATTTGTAAGGCTTGAGATGTTTTGAAAACTCCTGGTTCAACATTATCTCCAACAAGACGAACTTCTGGAACTCTAATTGCGCTGTTAGTTCTATGCGCTTCTTTTTTCTCAACACGAGGAGTATATCCTCTTCTACTATTTAAAGCTATGGTGTTATGTATTTATGCTTGTTTCCAAGCGGTTAAACTTCTAATGTACGAACTGTTTTGTTAATCTCTTCTTGTACAAAGGTAATGAATTCTTCTATCTTCATGGTGATATTTGATTTTCCTGATTCACCATGTTTTCTTACAGAAACAGTTCCATTTTTCTCTTCTTCCTCACCAATAATAAGCATGAAAGGATATTTTTGTACTTCTGCTTCTCTAATTTTCTTACCGATAGTCTCGTTACGATTATCAATTACGGTGCGAATTTCGTTATTTTCTAACAAATTTAAAACTTTTTTTGCATAATTTTCATATTTCTCACTTAAAGATAATACGATAACTTGCTCAGGCATTAGCCATAAAGGGAAATTACCTGCTGTATGTTCTAATAAAATTGCTATAAAACGTTCCATTGAACCAAAAGGAGCACGGTGAATCATCACTGGTCTGTGTAATTTATCGTCAGATCCTTTGTAAGTTAAGTCAAAACGTTCTGGTAAATTGTAATCAACCTGAATTGTTCCTAACTGCCAGCTTCTTCCTAACGCATCTTTAACCATGAAGTCTAATTTAGGTCCGTAGAAAGCAGCTTCACCACTTTCAATAACATAATTTAAACCTTTGTCTTTAGCTGCATTAATAATTGCTTGTTCTGCTTTTTCCCAGTTTTCAACACTTCCGATGTATTTTTCAGGATTGTTTAAATCACGAACAGATACTTGAGCAATGAAATTATCAAATCCTAAAGAACCGAATACGTAAAGTACTAAGTCGATTACTTTTTTAAATTCAGAATCTAATTGATCTGGTGTACAGAAAATGTGTGCATCATCTTGAGTAAACCCACGAACACGAGTTAATCCGTGTAATTCTCCAGATTGTTCGTAACGGTAAACAGTTCCGAATTCAGCGTAACGCTTAGGTAAATCTTTGTAAGACCAAGGTTTTGCATTGTAAATCTCGCAGTGGTGCGGGCAGTTCATTGGTTTTAATAAGAATTCTTCACCTTCTGCTGGTGTATGAATTGGTTGGAAGCTGTCTGCTCCATATTTTGCATAGTGACCAGAAGTCTCGTATAATTCTTTTTGACCAATGTGTGGAGTTACAACTTGTTCGTAACCCATTTGTTTTTGAGCTTTTTTCAAGAATTGCTCTAAACGGTCACGTAAAGCAGCACCTTTTGGTAACCATAATGGTAAACCTTGTCCAACACGTTGCGAGAAATGGAAAAGTTCTAATTCTTTTCCTAATTTTCTATGATCTCTACGTTTTGCTTCTTCTAATAACTGTAAATATTCAGTTAAATCTTTTTGTTTCGGGAATGATATTCCGTATACACGAGTTAACTGTTTGTTTTTTTCATCTCCTCTCCAATAAGCACCAGCAACAGAAAGAATTTTCATAGCTTTGATGATTCCTGTGTTTGGAATATGTCCACCACGACATAAATCGGTAAATGTAGAATGGTCACAGAATGTAATAGTTCCGTCTTCTAAATTTGTAATTAATTCCGTTTTATATTCGTTGTCTTTGTATAATTCTAAAGCTTCTGCCTTTGTTGCAGAACGCATTTTAAATTCATGTTTTTCTTTAGCAATTTCTAAAATACGATTTTCAATTTCTTTGAAATCTGCATCTCCAAATTTATGATCTCCAAAATCAACATCATAATAGAAACCGTTATCAATAGCAGGTCCGATAGTTAATTTAATTCCAGGGAATTTTTCTTCTAAAGCTTGTGCCATTACGTGAGAAGTTGAATGCCAAAAAGCTTTCTTTCCTTCTGCGTCGTTCCAAGTGTATAAAACTAAACTACCATCGGTGGTTAAAGGAGTAGCTGTTTCAATGGTGGTTCCATTAAAACTTGCAGATATTACATTTCTCGCTAAACCTTCGCTTATACTCAAAGCGACTTCGTGTGGAGTTACGCCCGATGCGAACTCTTTTACTGAACCGTCTGGTAATGTTATTTTTATCATAAGTACGTTATATATAATCATGCAAATATACGAGAATACTATTTCAAGAGCAAAAAATAATTAACCTTTCATATGAAATCTAATTGTTTTTACGTTATTTAGTTTAGATATTTGTAAAACCAATTAAAATTCTCTTTTCTTGAATATTTCTATTCGAAAATATAACCACGATTTTTACCAGCTTTGGAATAATTTTATTTCCGAAAGTAAGAACGGGACCTTCTTATTTCATCGCGATTTTATGGAATATCATAAAGATAGGTTTACAGATTTCTCATTGCTTATTTTTGATAACGATAAATTAATTGCCGTTTTGCCAGCAAATATTAATGGTTCTGAAGTTCATTCTCATCAAGGTTTAACTTATGGCGGTTTAGTGGTTTCTGACAAGCTTCGTTCAACCGATTTTTTTGAAGTTTTTCAATTGGTTTTGAAATATTTGAACGAGCTCGGTTTTTCTAATCTTTATATAAAAGATGTTCCTGGTTTTTATACCAAACAATTTTCTGACGAAATTAAATATCTGCAATTTGTTTTAGATTCAGAAGTTTACCGAAAAGACATTTGCTCTGTTATCGATTTTTCAGAAAGATTCAGTATTTCTAAATCGGTTAAACGCGATTATAATATTTCCGTAAAGAAAAAATATTCGATAGATTTTAATGGAGATTTTGAATTGTTTTGGAATCAGGTTTTAATTCCGAATTTGTGGGAAACGCATCAAGCTAAGCCGGTTCATTCTTTAGATGAAATTTTATATTTAAAGAATTTATTTCCTGATAACATAAAACAAGTAAATGTTTTTTCTGCCGAAGGTGAAATTATTGGCGGAACTACTTTATTTATAACTGATAACGTAATTCATTCACAATATATAAGTTTGAATAAAACGTATTCAAATGATGGTGTTTTAGATTTTCTACATCTTTCATTAATTGAAAAGTTTAAAAATGAAAAAAAATATTTTGATTTTGGAATTTCAAACGAAAATCAAGGTCGAAATATTAATAAAGGATTGCTTTTTTGGAAAGAGAAATTCGGGGCCCGATCTGCAATTCAAGAGTTTTATAAATTCAATACCCAAAGTTTTTCAAAATTAGACCAATTGTATATATGATTCCATATTTAGATTTACATAAAATAAACAAGCCTTATGACGCTGCTTTTTTAGAAGCGACGCAACAATTTTTGAATAGCGGAAGATATCTTTTGGGTGAAAAACTTTCAGATTTTGAACGTGAATTTGCTCATTTCTGTGAAACCAAACATTGTATTGGAGTAGGGAATGGGTTAGATGCTTTGACTTTGATTTTTAAAGCTTATATTATAAAAGGTGATCTTGCTGAAGGTGATGAAATTTTGGTTTCTGCAAACACTTATATAGCTTCTATTTTGGCCATTCAGAATGCTGGATTAAAGCCTATTTTAGTTGATACGAATTTAGAGAATTACAATTTAACCATTGATGTTATTAAGAAGGCTACCACGCAATTCACAAAAGGGATTTTAATGGTGCATTTGTACGGACAAATTACCGATGCTGAAGAAATCATGACTTTTGCTAATGAAATGCAATTGGTTGTTGTTGAAGATGCTGCGCAAGCTCACGGAGCTATTTCTCATAAAAAACGCGCCGGAAATATTGGAAATGCTGCTGGTTTTAGTTTTTATCCGGGTAAGAATTTAGGTGCTTTGGGCGATGGTGGTGCGGTTACCACGAACGATTCTGCTTTGGCTGAAATTATTCGTGCGTTACGAAACTACGGTTCTGAAATGAAATATTATAATTTGTATAAAGGAGTAAATTCTCGTTTAGATGATATTCAGGCTGCTTTTTTGTCGATTAAATTAAAAGATTTAGATTTTGATAACGGTAAACGAAGAGGAATTGCAAAGCGTTATTTAAGTGAAATTGTAAATCCAAAAGTGCATTTGCCTTTTTATGATGGTTCTGAAAATCATGTGTTTCATGTGTTTACAGTTCGTGTTGAAGACCGTGAGAAATTTCAATTATTTATGTTGGAAAACGAGATTCAAACCTTAATCCATTATCCGGTTGCGCCACATAAACAAGAAGCTATGAAAGAATTTCATCATTTAAGTTTTCCTGTTTCTGAAGAAATTCACAATCATATTGTGAGTATTCCGTTGCATCCGATGTTAACGAATGAAGAGGTAACTAAAATCATCTCTGTTGTAAACGCATATTAGTTTATGGATATTTATATTAAATCGTTTAATCGGCCGTTTTTGTTAGATAAATGTTTAGCGAGTATTCAAATGTTTGCTGAAAATTTTAATGGAAAAATTGTCGTGATGGATGATGGAACACCAGAGAAATATCTTCAAAAAATTCAAGGAAAATATCCTGAAATTGAACTTCATAAATCTGAATTTTATCAAGAAAAATCTAAAGCAATTGAAAATAATTTAGATCCAGAAAAGAATATTCCTGCTGTTTTTTGGCGTGAAACCATCTCAAAAGGTTCTGATTATTTTGTTTTAATTGAAGATGATTGTTGGTTTTCTGAACCTATCGATTTTGTAAGTTTAGAAAATGACATGAAACTGAATAATTTGCATTTAGTTAAATTGCTTTGGATGGGAAACAAAGCGTTGATTTCAGATCGAATTTCAAAATCAACCACTTTTTTACATATTACAAAGCCAAAGCTTTTTAGTTGGAATCCGTTTATAATTGAACTGCTTTATCGAAAGAAAACCTTTAAGATTGATGCTGTATTAAATCGTTTAGGAGTTCCTATCGTAAATAATTATCTTAAATATTATCAGATTTATGCGGTTGCAAATGCTGCTTTTTCTAAAGAATATTATTTGCGAGCTTGGGGAAGTACAACAAATAAGGTTGATGAGTTAGAACAGATTCTTCAGGTAGTTCAGATCACAAAACAACAATTGAATGTTGCTAATGCTAAAATTGAACCAATTCGAACTTCGTTAAAAACAACTGCTTCCAAACAAAATAAAGAAAGTTTAAATTTTGATTTTGATGTGTATTCAATCAATAAAATTTTAAATGAAGCTTGGTTTTCAAATAAATTTGAAGTTTTTGATTTCAAAAATGATATTTCAAATAGTTTTATCGAAAAGATAATAGAACAAAATAATTTCCCAGAAAATTCTTTTTCAAATTGGCTAATTTGGTATAATAAATTAAAACAATCTTATGAAAATATTGGTTGCGTAATTGAGAATGACAGATAAAAAAACACATAATAAAATCTTTAAATCCATTTCAATTTTCGGAAGTGTGCAAGCCATTCAAATGGTTTGTAAGATCATTTCTGTAAAAATAACTTCTGTGATTTTAGGTCCGTCTGGCGTTGGTTTAATCGGTATTATTGATAATGTAATTAATTTGATTACGCAGGGTTCTTCTTTTGGAATTCAAACCATCGGGACCCAATTAATTGCTAAAGATCGTACAGATAAAAATAATCAGAAAGTTTTAGGTTTTTGGATGCTGATTTGCGGTTTTTTTGCTGGTATTTTTTGTTTTGCTTTTTCAGGATTTTTAAGTCAAATTACTTTTGATACCAATGCGTATTCTTTACATTTTAAAGCACTTTCTGTTTACTTTATATTTTATTCGTTAATCAATTTTGCTATTATTCTTTTAAAAGGATTAAACGAAATTAAAAGGCTGGTTCAGTATCAAATTTTATCGACTATTTTAATTTCTGCAGCAACAATTTTTTGTTATGTTTTATGGGGAATTAACGGGATTTTCCCTGCTTTTATAGCTAATAGTTTAGTTGCTTTTTTGGTGTATGCAGTTTACTTATTTAAGTTAGATTTACGTTCAGTTTCAATAGCTAAATCAGAGATTTTATCTCAAGGAAAGTATTTGTTTTCTAAAGGAAGTTTGTTGGCCTTAAATGGTGTTTTTGGCTTGATTTGTTTCTTTATAATCCGAAAATATTTACAAGAAAATAATCCCGATTATTTAGGATTTTACGAAGCTGCAAATTTGTATTTGGTTGCTTATTTCGGAATTGTTTTCACATCATTAGCAAACGATTATTTCCCGACTTTAACTCATAAAGTTTCTCAAAAAGAAGAAATTAATTCGTTTGTAAATATTCAAATTCAAACAACTATTTTAATCACAACTCCATTGGTTTTGATTATGTATTTTGGTTATGATTTAATTATTCCTTTTTTAACTTCATCAAATTTTTTACCTGTTCGAGAAATCTTGCTTTTTGGGTTGGTTTCAATTCTTTGTAAAACTATAAATTATCCGCTTGGTTATATTGTTTTAGCGATTGATGATACCAAAAGTTATTTTTATCAGAACATTATTGGTGATATTTTAAATGTAGTTTTAATTCTGATTTTATTCCATTTTTTCGGATTAATTGGAATTGGAATGGCTATGTTTTTACAATATTTTGGGTTTAATTTTTATTTACTTTATTTCGTTTCAAAAAGAAAATTGTTTTGGCCCGATTCAAAAAGTTCAAAGTATTTATTGATTTCGCTTTTATTGGCTTTTGTTATGATTGGTTCTGAATTTCTGTTTTGGAATTCAGAAATAATTCTTTACATAACTAAAGGAATTACAATGTTAATTGGAGTGATTTATTGTATTTTTGAATTAAATAAAAACAACCAGTTTATATCTGCCATAAAACGCAAGCTAAAAAAATAAATCACATGAAATACCAAATAGTTAATTTACCTAAAATTTCTGACCCAAGAGGAAACTTATCTGTAATTGATAACGATACGGTTCCGTTTGAAATTAAGCGCGTTTATTATTTATATGATGTGCCAAGTGGTGCTGAGCGAGGTGGACATGCACATAAAAAAATGCAACAATTATTGGTTGCTTTATCGGGTAGTTTTCAAGTTGTTTTAAAATCACCTACTAAAACCGAATTTGTTACGTTAAATAATCCATCGAAAGGATTATTAATTGAGCCTGGAACTTGGCGTGAAATCATTGATTTTTCTTCTGGCGCCGTTTGTTTGGCAGTTGTTTCTACTACTTTTGACGAAGCAGATTATATTCGTGATTTTGATGAATTTAAAGCTTATTTCGCTGAAAATAAATAGTAATGCACTTTGAGTTTTTGAATTCCAAATAAGAAAATAAACTTTAGATTTCTGCTTTTAATTGAATTGTCAATGCTGTAGTGAATTCGTTTTAAAACTGCTTTTAAAATTTCCGAATCATTTTTGTATTTTGAAATAACGTTTGAAAAAATTTGATTCATTGATTTATCAATTTGATTGGCAGTTTTAGATTTTTTAAAAAATTGATTTCCTAAAGATGATTTTAAATTTCTTTTTTGAGTAAGAATTTCATCTATAAATACAATTTGATGTTTTTCAAGTACCCTAATCCAGAAATCTAAATCCTCAAAGGCTAGAGATTCATCATAGCCATTTAATTCATAAAAAACTGATTTATTGATCATTGCCGAAACTGAATTTACCACAGGTCCAGTATCTAAAATTCTCGCTAAATTTATTTCAAATAAACTTTTATCTAAAACTTTGTTGTTTTGGTCAATTTTGAAAAAAGTAGAAATCGTTTTGTTTTCTCTGTCAATTATTTCTGAATTTCCAAAAACAATCCCTGTCGAATTAATATCGGTTTTTAGAAAATTATGAACTAAAATTTCTATTGAATTTGGTAATAATTTATCATCACAAGAAAGATCAATTAAAAATGATCCGTTTGCGTATTTAGCCGCTTTATTAAAAGTTTTTGTTATACCAATGTTTTGTGAATTTTTAATAAATTTGATATTTGGATGTTTTATTAAAAAATCTGAAATTACTTCTACAGATTTATCAGTACTGCAATCATCTATAATAATTATTTCTATCTTTGAATAAGTTTGTTTTAAAACAGATTCAAGAGTTTGAATCACAAAATTTTGGTGATTAAAACTAGTACAAATAACTGTTACAAGTGGATTTTGCTTCATAAAATAAAAATTTAACCAAATATATATCTTTCTTAATTGTATAAAAAAAATAAAATAGCTCTTGTTGTTTATAATTTAAAAAAAGGTGGATTAGAGCGCGTTGTTTCCAACCAAACTTTTATGTTTTCTAATTTAGGTTTTGAGGTTGATTTGTTTGTTCTTGAAAACGAAATTTATTATTCTTTTAAGGCAAATTTAAAAGTTTATGATCTCAAGGAAACTGATAATTTACTGACTAGATTTTTGAAATATAGAAAATTAAGAAATAATTTATTAAAAGAGAATTACGACTACGTAATTGATCACCGATATCGTTTAAATGACTTTATGGAAACGGTTTGGTTAAAGTATATTTACAGAAATCGTGATTTAATTTACATCATTCATAATTCAACGCTTGATAGGTATATTAATTTAAAAACAGCTTCTGCACAAAATATTCAATTTGTTTCAGTTTCAAAAGGAATAGAAACAAAAGTGAACGAATGTTTTTCTAAAGCAAAAATTAAAACAATTTATAATGTAGTTGAATTAGAAAAAAAGAGTAGTTCATTTGATGAGATAAATGATAAATATATTTTAGCTGTTGGTAGAATGGCAGCTAATAATGTAAAACAATTAGATATTTTAATAGACTGTTATTCAAAATCTAACCTTCCAAATCAAAATATTAAACTCTTGATTTTAGGTTCAGGTCCTTTAATGAATACACTGAAGAAGCAAGTTGCAGATTTAAAATTAGAAAAATTAGTTGTTTTTAAAGGGATCCAAAATGATTTATTTTCATATTATCATAATGCTCAATATTTAGTTTTATCCAGTAAACATGAAGGATTACCAACTGTTTTGATCGAATGTTTATTTTGTGGAACACCTGTAATTTCTTATGATTGTGAATTTGGTCCAAGTGAAATTATTCAAGACAAAATCAATGGTTTGTTGGTCGAAAATCAAAATACAGAACAATTAATTGATGCGATGAATCTATTAATTGAAGATGTTAGTTTGTATAATATTTGTAAACAAAATACAGTAAATTCTGCTCTAAAGTTTTCTGAGCAATCAATTTCTGAAGAATGGATGATTTTTTTTAATGATAAACACTAAAATCTATTCCAAATTGTTTTAAATAGCGTTTTGTAAATAATAATTTGCTTAACAAATTTGATGGAAGTTTCAATAAAAATTGAGTTTTAGGATTTATATTTTCTGGTGAAACATTTTTTAAATAATATTCTTTTTTATTTTTATTTCCAATGATATGAAAATGTAAAGCGTATTCAATTCTATATAAATCTAAGAAACGTTTTAATGAAAGATTTTTTTTCTCTTCTTGGCTGTATTTTTCTAAATCAGGCAAGATTTTTTTTTCAATATTTGTTTTGGACAAACTTTTGTTTTCCGAGATAAAGTTATATACCAATGTTATTTGGTCACTTATAGCAACTTTGTTTTTTAATGCAATTCTAATCCAATAATCTAAATCTTGTCCGCTAGTTATATTTGGTTCAAATCCGCCTAATGTGTAAAATGTTTTTTTAGGAATACAAGTAGCAGAAGTTAAAGCTATTCTATTAACTAAACTACTTTTAAAAAAATCTACTATATATCCTTGGAAAGAATTATCAAAATCAAAAACTGTTTGAATCGTTTTGATTTTAGAAATCTTAGTTTCGTAACGAGTGCAATATAAACCGGCTTCAGGAAATTTTTGAATTAAATCATATAAACTCTGTAAATGATTTGGTTTCCAAATATCATCTGCATCTAAGAAACAGCAATAATTCGATGTTGATTTTTCAATACCTAAGTTTCTTGCAACAGAAACACCTTGGTTTACTTGCGCGTAAATTGTGATTTTTTCATTTTGAAATGAGTTCGCAATTTCTAAACTTTTGTCAGTAGAACCATCGTTTACAATTATAATTTCAAAATCTGAAAAAGTTTGATTAAATACACTTTTTAAAGTGTTTTCTAAAAAAAGCTCTTTATTATATAAAGGAATTATAATGCTGAAAAAAGACATTGGATGATTTTTTATTTATGATGAGAACAAAAATAACCTAAACGATAAAGATTGAATAGATTTAAGTTTGTGTTTTTTCCAATCAAACGATTTTTAATATGTGGTTTAAAAATATTGAATATAAATACAAATATTTTTTTTAAGTATATTTTTCTTAATACGCTTTCAAGTTTAGAGATTCCAGTTGTATTTTTTTCTAAAATTTTCATATCAATAGCTTTGCTTAGATTTTCTAAAGCTTTTTCAGTTTTAGTTAAAAATATTTCCGAAGTGTCTAATTTTTCATGAAAAACCGGATTGTCTACTTGTAAAACATTAATGTTGTTTTCAATGACTTTAATATTGAAAATCAAATCTTCATATCCGTATGAGTTAATTTCATTAGCATAAGATACTTTATCAAACACAGATTGGTTAATTAAGGTGTTGCTACTTAAAAAATGATTTGGTTTTTCTCTAATTCTTTTTTTATACGGTAAAGCTTCATGTTTTTTTCCATAAAGCCACCTTAATAATTCATTTTCTTTAGGTCTTTGTTTAGTATATTGTAGTCCACCAAAAAAAACAGAGCTTTTTTTATTCTTCTCAATTGCTTTAAGATAATTTAAAACGAAAGTATTAGAAGTTGGCCAAATATCATCATCTAAAAATAAGCACCAATCTTGAGTAGCCTGTTGAATTAAAAAATTTCTTGAAGCACTCAATCCTTGATTTGTAGCTTGTTTAAAATAAAAACAGTTTGGTATTTTTGTAATTAATTCGTTGTCAAAATTTTGTTTTGAAGCATCATCATTCACAATAATTTCAAAATGTAAGTCTTTAATTTTTATACATTGATTATAAAGTTCACGAACTAATGGATACGTGTTATAATTATATGTAGGAATTAAAATACTTAACATTTAGATTGTTTTTTGTACCACTTCGAAAATTTTTCCATTTTCACATTTTAAAGTTTTGGCAGGATATTTCATTAATAACGCATAATCGTGAGTTGCCATAAGAATGGTTCTCCCATTTGAATTAATTTTCTGAAGAACTTCCATTACTTCAACGCTTGTTTGTGGATCTAAGTTTCCGGTAGGTTCATCAGCTAAAATCAATTCAGGGTCATTTAGTAAAGCTCGTGCAATAGCAACGCGTTGTTGTTCTCCACCAGATATTTGATGAGGCATTTTGTTAGCATGATCTAACATTCCAACACGATCTAAAACTTCTTCAATTCGTGCATCCATTTCATTTTTATCTTTCCAACCTGTTGCTTTTAGAACAAAAAGTAAATTATTGTAAATATTTCGATCTGGAAGTAATTTAAAATCTTGAAAAACAATTCCTATTTTTCTTCTTAAATAAGGAATTTCTTTTTCTTGTAAATTATTCAAATCAAAATCAACTATAGTCCCTTCACCTTCTGTTAAAGCTAAGTCGGCATAAAGTGTTTTAAGTAAACTACTTTTTCCTGTACCTGTTTTTCCGATTAAATAAATAAATTCACCATGTTTAACCTCTATGGAAATGTTGGTTAAAATGGGAGTTTTCTCTTGAAAAATGGTTACGTTTTGTAAAGATAAAATGGTGTTAGACATGTTGCTTTATTTTATTGTAAAAATAGAAAGTAAATTGAATTTAATCAAATATACCAACTTAAATGTTGTTTTTTTTTGAAAGTACTTTTTTAAGACATTTAAGCATTATAAAGTTGCATTTTTTAGTCAAGTAAACAAATATATTTTGATATATTTGAAGTTAAAATTATCGGATAATGCGAAAATTAAATAATATATTTTTTTTATCTCTTGCCTTAGGTTCAACCCAATTAAATGCGCAACAAACTTATTATTACACAAATGATACTTATAAGTTTGATCAAGCAGTTTCTTTATACAATCAAAATTTATATGCTTTAGCTCAAGTGTTATTTAATGAAGTTAAAGTAGTGAATACTAATGATGAAATTCAAGCAAATTGTGCGTATTATATTGCAAATTGTGCAATGAATTTAAATCAAGAAGGTGCAGAAACTAAAATGCAAGATTTTATTTATAATTACCCAACAAGTGCTAAACAAATTGATGCACTTTTTGAATTGAGTAATTATTACTTTAAAAATGCAGAATACAATAAAGTACTTACATATTCGAAAAGAGTAAACGTGAATTTACTTTCAGACGAAATGAAAAATCGTTTTTATTTCCAAAACGGATATTGTTATTTCTTAGAGAAGAACTATGCAGAAGCAAAATCTAATTTTGTAAAAGTAAGTAATTCTTCAACTTACGATGATCAAGCAAAGTATTATATTGGTTATATTTCATATTTGAATAATGATTATGAAACTGCTTCTGAATATTTTGGAGAAGTTTCGTACAACGAAAAGTATAACGAAAAAATGGGATACTTTAAGGCAGATATGAATTTTAAATCTGGAAATTTTGATGAAGCAATTCGTTTAGGGAAGCTTCAAATGTCAAAAGCTACTCCTGAAGAGCAATCTGAATTAGCTAAAATTATTGGTGAAAGTTATTTTAATTTGCAAAAATATCAAGAAGCCTTACCATATTTAGAACAATATAAAGGTAAAAATGGGCGATTGAATAACGTCGATTTTTATCAGGTTGGTTATGCACATTATAAAAACAAAGATTTTGATAAAGCAATTTCTGAATTCAATAAAATTATTTCAGGTTCAGATGCTGTTGCACAAAATGCTTACTACCATTTAGGTGAAAGTTATTTGAAAACCAATCAAAAAACACAAGCTTTAAATGCATTTAAAAATGCTTCTGAGTTGAGTTTTAATTCAAAAATTCAAGAAGATGCTTATGTAAACTATGCAAAATTGAGTTATGAAATTGGTAATCCATATCAAAGTACACCAATTGTTATTACTTCGTTTTTAGAAAAATATCCAAATTCAAATTATACAGAGGAATTAAATTCTTTACTTATCGATTCTTACATAACTTCTAAGAATTATAAAGAAGCTTTAGCTTTACTTGAAAAAAGCAGAATTCCACAAAATAAATTAGCTTATCAAAAAGTAAATTTTTATCGTGGGTTAGAAATGTTTAACGAAGGTAAATATTCAGAAGCTTTAATTCTTTTCGATAAATCTATCGCAGAACAAGAAGATAAAAAGATGGTTGCTCGAGCAACGTATTGGAAAGGAGAAACTCAGTATGCTTTAAATCAGTTTAATGAATCTAAGCATACGTTTAATGCTTTTAAACGTTTGCCTTATGCCGAAATTACTCCAGAATTTAAAAACTTAAATTACAGTTTAGGTTACGCTAATTTTAAACTTAAAAATTACGATGAAGCGGTTCTTTTATTCGAAGCTTACACAAAATCTTCAAAAGATTCGAGTAAAAAGCACGATGCATATTTGCGTTTAGCCGATAGTCAGTTTGTAAACGGAAAATATTGGCCAGCAATGGAATCGTACAATAAAGTAATTGAACAAAACGGAGCCGATTTAGATTACGCAATGTATCAAAAAGCTATTTCGTATGGTTTTGTAGATCGAAACGATAATAAAATTAAAGAGTTAAATAAAATAATTACCAATTATCCAAATTCGTCTTATGTTGTTGATGCGATGTATGAATTAGGAAGTGTGTATTCTAACACAAATAAATCATCAGATGCTATTACAACGTTTAATACATTAGTTGTAAAATATCCAAATAGTACTTATGCACCAAAAGCAATTCTAAAACAAGGATTAGTTCATTATAACAATGAAGAAAATAACAAAGCTTTAGAACGTTTTAAGAAAGTTGTTGCAGATTATCCGAAAACACCAGAAGCTATTGAAGCAGTTGAAAACGCTCGTTTGGTTTATGTTGATTCTGGAAATACTTCTGAATACGCAACTTGGATTAAAAGTTTAGATTTTATAGATGTTTCTAATTATGATTTAGAAGCAGATAGTTATCAGGCTGCAGAAAAACAATTGTTTCAAAATAATACCAAACAAGCTATCGCAAGTTTTGAAAGCTATTTGAATGAATATCCGAATGGTAAAAATGCTTTAAAGTCTGAATTTAATTTGGCGGAACTTTATGTTTCCGAAAATCAGAAAGAAAAGGCAATTCCGCATTATAAAAATGTAGTTAACAAACCTAAAAATGAATATACAGAAGTTTCTTTAGTTCGTTTGTCTGAATATTATTTAGATAATAAATCTAACGAAGCGAAAGAATATCTAAAAAGACTTGAAATAGAAGCAGAGAAAGAACAAAATAAATTATTTGCTCAATCTAATTTAATGAAAGTACATTATGAAGCCGATGAAAAACAAGAAGCTTTGAATTATGCAGAAAAAGTACTTTCAAATTCTAAAATTGATAAGCGTGTTAAAGCAGATGCACAGTTGATTTCTGCAAGAGCAGCTATAGAAGCTAAAGATTTTGGGAAAGCTAAACAGAGTTACGCCGAACTTTTAAAAAATGCAAGTGGTGAAATCGCTGCAGAAGCACTTTATTACGAGGCTTATTTTAAAAATGCCGATAAAAAATATGAAGCTTCAAACGCAACAATTCAAAAGTTAGCAAAAGATTATTCAAGCTATAAATATTATGGAGCAAAAGGTTTGGTTTTAATGGCGAAAAACTTTTACGGATTAAATGATAGTTATCAATCAACTTATATTTTAGAAAATGTAATCAATAATTTTTCTGAATATAAAGATGTAGTTTCTGAAGCTAAGGCTGAATTAGAAACCATAAAGAAAGAAGAATCAAAACGTAATTCGTCAATAAAATAATCGAATATAGAAATGAAAAAGCAATTATATATTAGTTCTGCATTCGCAATTTTATTCGGAATGACAGTTCAAGCACAATCTAAAGATAAAAATATCGGTACAGAAGAAGTTCGTGTAGTTAAAGCTTATGAAGCTACAGTTGTTGATGCATTTAAAATTAAAGAAACTCCAGAAATTGGTGATGAAGATAATGTAAAGCAAGAGATAAAATACACAATTTATTCATTCCCTGTGGCATCAACTTTCAGTCCAGAAAAAGGTCAAGCTGCTACAGTTGATAAAGATTCTTTAAGTCCAATTTTTAATAATTATGCTCTTTTGGGATATGGGAATTTTAATACCATCCAAGGTGAATTAGGAATTGCAGAAAAAATCAATAACGATATTTATGTTGCTGGGCTTTTAAATTACAAATCGTCACAGGGTGGTATTGCAGGTGTTTTAATCGATGATAAATATTCTAAATCAAATTTAGATTTTAATATCGGTTCTAAAAAAGAGTTTGGTGATTGGAATGCAAATTTTGGGGTTTCTCAACAAAATTATCATTGGTATGGTTTACCTTCTGATTATGTTTTTGCTCCAACAGAATACACGGGTAGAGATTTTAAACAAAAATATAACGACATTCATTTAGGATTTAAATACGATAGTAATTTAGATGTTTTTGATGGTGGAACTATAAAATATAAATATTTTTGGGACGCCTTTGATTCTAAAGAAAATCATTTTGCAATCAAACCAAAATTTAATTTTGATCTACAAAAAACGAATATTAATTTAGATTTAAATTTAGACTATTTGAATACAAGTTTTGTAAATCAACTTGATATAAACAATAGAAATGAAACTAAATATTTTGTAGTTGCAGCAGAACCTAATATTAGAATTTCTGCAGAAGATTATAATGTTCAATTAGGGTTTGGAGTAGCTAATATTTCAGGTTCAACTTTTAATGGAAAAGATAATTCATTTGTTGTTTATCCAAAAGTGAAAGCTAATTTTGATTTAGTTAAAAATATTGTAGTTGCTTACGTAGGTGCAGAAGGTGGAGTTACCAATAATTCTTACGCAAATTTCGTTTCTCAAAATCCATTTGTTTCTCCAGATTTAACAATAGCTCCAACCAAGCAACAGTATAATTTGTATGTTGGAATGAAAGGTAAATTAGACCATAATATTTCTTATAACATTAGAGTTTCTTATTTATCAGAAGATAACAAACCAATGTTTGTGAGTAATCCAAAAGCATTATCGTTTGATTTATTGAATAGTCAAGTTTATCAATACGGAAATTCATTCGGTGTAACTTATGATTTGGTTAAAACAATTAATGCATATGGTGAATTGAATTTTAATTTCACTGATGATGTTTTATTAGATTTAACAGGAGAAATAAATTCATACTCTGCAGATAACGGACCGGTTTATAACTTACCAGAAGCTAAATTTTCTGCTAAAGCAAAAGTGTTTTTTACAGATCAATGGTTTGGAGGTTTAGATGTTTTTTTTGTTGGAAAACGTAATGATTTAGGTTATGTGAATGATGGAAATGGATTTTTTGAAAGAAAAGAAATTTCTGTAAATTCTTTTGCAGATTTTAATTTAAATGTTGGATATAAAGCTACAGACAACTGGACATTCTTTGCAAAAGGAAATAATTTGTTTAATAACAAAGTTCAAATGTGGAGTAATTATAAAGTACAAGGAACTCAATTTATGGTTGGAGCAATGTACAAGTTTAATTTCAATAATTAATTGAACAAAATATACTTTAAGAGCTCACTAAACAGTGGGCTTTTTTAATTTTAAAATTATGAAAGAAGAATTACTGCAGTTGCATTTACAAATGTTACAAGACAAAATAGATGCTTTTCAAGATCGAATTTCAATTTTAACCGAAGACGCTCAAAATGACGCAAAAAGTTCAGCAGGAGATAAACATGAAACAGCACTTTCTATGATGCATTTAGAGCAAGAAAAACTTAGTATTAAAATTCAAGAATTTATAAAACAAAAAAATGAAATTTTAAGAATAGATATATCTAAAAAATCAGATAAAATTATTTTAGGAAGTATAGTTCAAGCTAACAATCTTTGGTTTTTTGTAAGTGAAGCTTTACCTAAAGTTACTATAAACGGCAAAAGTGTCTTTGCTCTTTCTATTCATTCTCCTTTAGGGAGTTTGCTTTTAGGAAAATGTAAAGATGATGAGGTTGTAATTAACGGAACTACCTATAAAATCCAAACCGTTTTATAATAAAAACGTTGGATAAATATGTTAATAAATGCTTTTTGAATGCCGATATAAATTTTATAATTGCTTAAAATTTCGTATATTTGTATATTAAGTACGATATAAATATTTCGATATAAATTATGAGTGAAGAAATAAATAAAAGTTCATATTCTGCCGATAGTATTCAGGCATTAGAAGGAATGGAGCACGTAAGAATGCGTCCTTCAATGTATATCGGTGATGTTGGGCCAAGAGGATTACACCATTTAGTTTATGAAGTTTTAGATAACTCAATTGACGAAGCTTTAGCCGGACATTGTGATTTAATTCAAGTAATTATAAATCCAGATAACTCTGTTTCTGTACAAGATAACGGTCGTGGAATTCCTGTCGATATTCATAAAAAAGAAGGAGTTTCTGCGTTAGAGGTTGTAATGACTAAAATTGGAGCTGGAGGTAAATTCGATAAAGATTCATATAAAGTTTCTGGTGGTCTTCACGGAGTTGGAGTTTCTGTTGTAAATGCATTATCTGACCATTTACGTGCAGAAGTTCACAGAGACGGAAAAGTTTGGGAACAAGAATATGAGCGTGGTAAAGCAATGTATCCAGCGCGTCAGATTGGAGATACAGATATCAAAGGTACAAAAGTTACTTTTAAACCAGACGGAACTATATTTACTCAAACTTTAGAGTATTCATACGATATTTTGGCAGGTCGTTTAAGAGAGCTTTCTTTCTTAAACAAAGGAATCACAATTACATTAACTGATTTAAGAGAGGTTAATGACAAAGATGAACCAAAAAGTGAAACTTTCCATTCAAAAGAAGGTTTAAAGGAATATATTAAATTCCTTGACGGAAATAGAACTCCAATTATTTCTCATGTTATTAGCATGGAAAATGAAAAAGGAGAAATACCTGTTGAGGTAGCTTTAATTTACAACGATAGTTATACAGAAAATATCTATTCGTATGTAAACAATATTAATACTCATGAAGGAGGTACGCATTTACAAGGTTTCCGTATGGGATTAACTCGTACGTTAAAAAAATATGCTGACGCTTCTGGGTTATTAGATAAATTAAAGTTTGAAATTTCAGGTGATGATTTCCGCGAAGGTTTAACAGCTATTATTTCTGTTAAAGTTATGGAGCCTCAATTTGAAGGTCAAACTAAAACAAAGTTAGGAAATAGAGAAGTAGTTTCACCTGTTTCGCAAGCTGTTGCAGAAATGTTAGAAAACTATTTAGAAGAAAATCCTGGCGACGCTAAAATTATTGTTCAGAAGGTGATTTTGGCTGCTCAAGCACGTCATGCTGCTAAAAAAGCACGTGAGATGGTTCAGCGTAAAACTGTTATGAGTGGAGGTGGTTTACCTGGAAAACTTTCAGATTGTTCGGAGCAAGATCCAGAAAAATGTGAAATTTTCTTTGTCGAGGGAGATTCGGCAGGTGGAACTGCTAAGCAAGGTCGTGATCGTAACTTTCAAGCGATTTTACCGCTTCGAGGTAAAATTTTGAATGTTGAAAAAGCAATGCATCATAAAGTTTTTGAAAGCGAAGAAATTCGTAATATTTTTACTGCTCTAGGTGTAACAATTGGAACAGAAGAAGATTCAAAGGCTTTAAATTTATCAAAATTACGTTATCATAAAGTAGTTATTATGTGTGATGCCGATGTGGATGGTAGCCACATCGCAACTTTAATTTTAACTTTCTTTTTCCGTTATATGCGTGATTTAATTGAAAAAGGATACGTTTATATTGCAACTCCACCTTTATATTTAGTTAAGAAAGGAACCAAAAAACAATATGCTTGGACTGATGACGAACGTATTGCTTTGTTAGAAGAAATGGGTCAAGGTTCGTCAGTACAACGCTATAAAGGTCTTGGAGAAATGAACGCTGAACAATTGTGGGAAACTACAATGAATCCGGAGCATAGAACAATGCGTAAGATTACAATTGAAAACATGGCTGAAGCAGATAGAGTGTTTTCTATGTTAATGGGCGATGAAGTTCCGCCTCGTAGAGAGTTTATTGAAAATAATGCAGCGTACGCTAAAATTGATGCATAGATATCATATCAGATAAAAAAAATATCCATAGAAAATCTATGGATATTTTTTTTATCTGATTAAAGAGAAATGACCTCTTAATTCTTTACCGTTTGAATATTTTACTAAGAACCAATAGTCTGTTGAAGGCATTTCGATTCCGTTTTTACTACCATCCCATGCAAATTGAGAAGGCATTTGATAAAGTAATTTTCCAAATCTATCGAAAATATAAATAACAGCTTCAGGATCAATTCTTGATAAATTTGGGATTCTCCAAGTATCATTGAAACCATCAGAGTTAGGTGTTAAAAAACGTGGATAATCTAAAATATAAGTTGAAAGAATTATTTCACCACAACCATTTATATCCCTAATATATACTGCATAACTTCCTATACTTAAGTTTGTAAACGTATTTGATAGTTGATAATCTATTCCGTTTAAAGAGTATTCAAAAGTACCTAAATCCTTAACAATAATAGTGATTGAATTGTCTGAGCCTGAGTTGTCTGTTGTTAAAATTTCTACATCTGTAGGTATATTTGAAATTGAAACATTGAAACTTTCTGTAATCTCACAGCCATCAACAGAGAAATACGTTACTGAATAAAATCCTGAATTTGTAACTTGAATAGTTTGAGTAACTTCGCCTGTGTTCCATGTATAGTTATTATTTACAGTTGATGCAGATAAGTTTAAAATTTGATCAGGACAAATTGTAATTTCTTGTGTTACTAAATTTTCTGTATTTGAAATATTAAGAATAATTTTTAAAATTGCTACACATCCGTCGTTTATTGAAACTTTGGCATAAATTTCTTGATAAAAAGCAGTAGTGTTTGTAAAATTCGATGGTAACTCATTACTGTTGTTGTTGACATCTTCTAAGTTCAAATAAAAATCAATTTGATAATTTTGATTGTAATTATTTTCTGTTCTTATTGTTTGGGCTATTTCTGATAAATTAAAATTTGCAATCCCGTCATTTGGAGATGCGTCTGTGTCGCATTTAGTTCGAACAATTGGAGCTATATTTTCTGAGTTAATTTCAAACCTTACCCTACTAATATATTCGCAACCTGATTCTGATATTAATTTTGCGAAAATTTCTGAACCATTAGTTGCAGTATATGATGTCAAAGTGATTATCTCACCAGATAGTTGACCGTTATTATTATTCTGATAGAATGTAATTGAATCTACTGGATCAATTACCAAAAGATCAGATGCGTCATTTAAATTAAACGTGGCAGTATTTTGATTTTGAATTCCACAAACTTGTAAATTTACAGCAGGATTATAATTAAAAGATTCGTATTCAATGGTAATCTCCCCTTCAGTTATACAACCATTTTGTTGTGTGATAATAACTTTGTATTCGCCAGGTGTAGTTACAGAATATGTAGCTTGTGTTTGATTAATTATTGCCTCATTGTTTTTATACCATTGATAGGTAGCATTCGGTGTTCTTGCGTTTAAAGTTAACGTTTCGTTTGCACATAATGCGTTATTGTTGGCAATAAGTCTATCCGGACCAAGGTCTAATTCAGCATTGAAACTATTAGCTCTTAAAAACACTGCAGAATCAAAAAGTTCATTTCCTTGGTCTGCAATAACAATTTTAATTCTGTATGTATTTCCTGGAACAACGGTTGCTTCAACGCTCATAGGAACAGTATTTCCGTTATAGGCAATAGGAGAATTAATATCGTTGTAGCTACCAAAATATTGTGGATTCGATGCTTGACATAATCCACCTGTTCCTCTAATTGTACTTGATGTAACTGGTGTATTAGTCCCTGGTACTAAGGCTAAATTCTGTGGAGAAGTTCCAGCAGTAATATTCGTTAAAATAAAAGCAAAACCATCTGTGTAACTACATTGATTTTGTGTTCCGTTTATTAAATACTGTTCTGAAGCAAAAATATAATCAAATCGAATTTTATTAGAACTAGGTACAAAATTAAAAACTAAACTAGTTGCGTTAAAAGTATTACTAATGTTAACAGCATTTTGTAAATCGGTATCTCCAGCCCATGATCTAGGACCGTCACTTAAAGTTGATGTAGTAGGACCAGGAGCTGCAGATAATTTCCCTGTTGTCAGTACAATTCCTTCGTCAAAAGGGAATGAAGAATTAGCTTTATTAAAATATCCCCAACTTCTTACACCATCATTAAAAGTATGTCCGTTGATTGAAATATTCGTAACGTTTGTACAAGTACCGTTAATAAAATCTTGAACCAATTGTTGGTTTGTGAAGGTATTGTTAACTGTAATCTGTTGAGCAATTGAACTTTGTGTAAAAAGTAAAATTGCAAATAGTTTAAAAACTGCTATTTTCATCGTGCAAAGGTAATGATATTTATTGGAAAATAACTGTTGAAGGTTTTAGATCGTTGAATTGCATTAATTCAAAAGTATCATTCTTTATGTTGTTTGTTTTGATAATATTTCTTCCAATTCCTGGAATTGTTGGATAAAATGCAATTGAAAGTTGTATATTCTGAAATATTAAATAATCGTTATTAATCATTATTCCAGCCGCGATTTTTGAATACATATTGTCAGAAACAAATTTCTGATTTTTTTCACCAATCCATCCAAATGCAGCAGAAAGATAAGGACTAAATCTGAAACCCAAAAAATGGCCAGGCGCATACGATTGAGTTTGTATGCTAAATAAAATTTTCTTTGTTCCTTTTAAAGAATAGCTATGAAAACCGTCTATTCCATATTTTCCATTTAAAGTAATTCTATCTTTTCCGTAATCTAATCGATGTGAGCCGTAAACAATTTCTGCATTAACAAATTGTCTAAATTTCCAATCTTTAATTTCAAAAGCTTTTGAGAAATATAATAAGTCGGTTCTAAATACAGTTTGCTCTAATTTTTCTTGATTAAAATAACTACCCCATTCAGTAGATATTCCATAAAAATGCTCATTGATATAATTTCCTAATGCAAATTTAGCTCCGACATAAGGTCTGTTTTTTTCTTCTCGCCACTGATATCCTCCTGTTATAGAAAATTGTTTACCTACTGCTATATCTTCAATAATTCCATAATTAAATAAATATTTTGTTTGTACATATTTGTTTGAAGAAATGGATAAACTACCTAACATCATACGATGATTAGTGTATAAACTTATTGGAACAAAATTTTCATTTGGTTTTTCATTATAATTAATTACATTATATCTTAAAGAGGCTACGAGGTTTGTAATTTCCGTTGAATTATTTTTGTTCATTCGAAAAGCTCTACCTATCCAAAAGTCATAGGTGTTGTATTTAAAACGTGCTATAATACTTTCTTTATTAGCATCAGGAATAGAATCCCTTAAGAAATTTTGCGTAGCTGTTATACCACCAGCGTACTTAGTTAAAGGAGTGTAGAAAGGCCTATTAGCATATAATGTTTTTTGATAGTTTTTTAAATAATCAATTTGATAAATCCCACCAACATTAATAAAAGTATTAGCGATGTTGTTGACTTGATATTGTGAACGAAATGCGTGCTCGTTTTCTTTAAATCGTGTACTGTATTGATTAGAAAAAAAATGCCCTAATCCTGCAAAATTACGTTCAACTAATCGAATACTTCCACTTGAGCTTGAAATTGTACCGGTAGGATACAAGCTCCAAGAATCTAAAACTTTAATATTTAAGTCAATAGAGTCTGGATTGTTTTGTAACTCAACAGGTGTAATTGTAATCTGTCTAACAAATCGCTGAGAACGTACTAAACGTTCAGATTCTTTTATTTCAGAAGCTTCAAAAGGTTCATTTGTCTTAAAAAGTAGCATGTTCTTTATAGTAAACTTTTTACTTTTAATATGTAACCAGTTCCCCCCTTTTTCTATTTTATTTTTAGGAATTCGCGTAGTATCTGAAAGCGAGTATCCAAATGGATCAAAGGTTTGGATGTCTATATTTCTGATTATTTTCCCGTTAAAAGCGTCCAAGTTAATAACAGGAATACTGTCTGTTCTTTTTGTAACTACATTTTTTGGTTTTTTTGTAACAATTAATGAATGTAAAGTTTTATAAAACTTATTGCGTTTAGAATAGTTTTCAATGTCTTGTAAAGTAGTAGTAGGTTTAATACTATCTTGATTTTGTGCTGTAACTTGTAAGCACAAAATCATGAAAAATAATATGTAAATTTTTTTAAGCAATTACTATATTTTGGTAAATCTAAATTTAAAAAATTATGTGTTAATTTCTAAATCTTTAATGTAATCTTCGTACTCATAGAAGAAAATTTCAAACGCATTCATTTGTTCGTAAAAAAAGTCAAAAATTTTAGGCCATGTGTTTTTATTATTACAGCTTACATTATCAAGTTCAACCCAAATTCTACTAATTAATTTTCCGTTTTCTAAATAAAAATTTCTTTCTAATATAGCATCGGGTAGGTGTTCTTCCCAAAGAAGCATTCGTAATGATTCAATTTTTTCATAATAAATTTTACGTTTTTCTTCATCTTTATTTTCAATATCAAGCATCACTTTCGCCTTCTTATTATCGACATAGAATTTAAACGAAAAATCTTTAATTTTCGTATCAAATAACAACCATTTTCTTGGATAAGCTTCTGCAAATTCTATCCAAAATTGCTTTTTCATTTGTTGGGCCTCTTCTTTACTAAACATTACAGTTATTTTAAGATGTAAATTTATTTATTTTTTTTATTTTTAGGGTTAAGAATATTGATTTATGCTTTTTGATAAATTCCTTGAACTTGTTCCTTTAATTGAGCAACAACCTTTACTATCTGCTCAAGCTCATATTGAAATGGCTTCTTTAGAGCGAAAAAAATATTTTAAAGATTTTGATTATTCGTCCTTTAATCCAAGAAAATCTGCAGTTTTATCTTTGTTCTATCCTAAGAATTATCAAACATACGTATTATTAATTGTTCGATCAGAATATAAAGGTGTTCATTCCGCTCAAATTTCTTTTCCAGGTGGGAAAATGGATGAAACCGACAACTCACTTAAAGAAACAGCCCTAAGAGAAACTTATGAAGAAGTTGGAGTTTCTGTAAATAAAATCTCAATAATTAAACAATGGAGTGAAGTTTATATTCCGCCAAGTAATTTTATTGTTTCTCCTTATATGGGAGTTTCAACTGAAAATTTACAGTTTAATATTGATAAAAGAGAAGTTGATCGTGTTTTAGAGTTGCCAATTTCTGACTTGTTAGATAACAGATTGATATCTAATGTTAATTTAATAACATCTTACTCAAATGATATTGAAGTTCCTGCTTTTATCGTAGATGATTATGTAGTTTGGGGAGCAACTGCGATGATATTAAATGAAATAAAACAAATTATTAAGAATGTTTTATAAAAGGCTTTTGTAACTTTGTAGCTTGATTAATTTAAAAGTTTTATGGGATTATTGAAAAAAGATCCGTTCGGACATGTGCTTCTTTTTAAGAAATGGCTCATAAGAGGTTTCGGATTTCTGACACACAAACGATATAGAGGATTTAATGACTTAAAGATTGAAGGTTCAGAAATTATTAAATATTTACCAGAAAAAAATGTACTTTTTATTTCTAATCATCAAACTTATTTTGCCGATGTTGTTTCTATGTTTCACGTTTTTAACGCAAGTTTAAAAGGTAGGGTAGATAGTATTAAGAATATATTTTACATTTGGAACCCAAAATTAAATATCTATTTCGTTTCTGCTAAAGAAACTATGAAGTCTGGTATTTTACCAAGAATTATGAGTTATGCTGGTGCGATTACAGTTGAACGTACTTGGCGTGAAAAAGGTAAAGATGTTGAGCAGAAGAAGGCTGTAAACCCTAACGATACGGAAAATATTAAATTAGCTTTAGATGATGGTTGGGTAATAACTTTTCCGCAAGGAACAACGAAGTCTTTTAAACCAGTTCGTAAAGGTACAGCTCATATTATTAAAGAACATAGACCAATTGTGGTTCCAATTGTGATTGATGGTTTTAGAAGATCATTTGATAAAAAAGGAATCTGGTTAAAGAAAAAAGGAATTCTGCAATCAATGGTGATTAAAGAACCTTTAGAAATTGATTACGATAACGATTCTATCGAAGATATTGTTGAGAAAATTGAATATGCAATTGAACAACATCCTTCATTTTTAAAAGTTGTTCCAACGGAAATTCTTGAAAATGAAAAGGAATTAAATAAAAAACGACGTTTTTAAAAACAAAAAAAATCGGTTTTACCGATTTTTTTGTTTTAAAATGCATTTATAGGAATATTTAAACCAAACGTAAAAGTAAACCCTCTTATTGGTTTTAAATTTGTTTTAGTGTTTGTTTCAATTCCGTATCCAAACGAAAAATCGACCATAGTAAGAATTGAAAAACCTATTTTTGGTGTAAAAGTGTAAGGTGAAACTTCAGCTTCTAATGTAGGTGAAATTAAATAATCTGGTTTTGGATAAAAAGTAAATCCAATTTCTGGAATTGCTCTGAACTTACCTCTAAAATAAGCCAAGTTTGCAGTTGCATCTATTTTATAAGTAAAGTTACTTTCTGAATTATGAAGATAAAAACCACCTATTTTTGCCATGTTTCCACTCTGAGACTGATACGAAATCGTAGGGCCATATAATTGAGTTTGTGAAAACGATGGTATAGAAAACAGAATTGTACAAAAAATTAGAAAAGTTTGTTTCATATTTAAATATTAAATAAAAAGCTGTAAACGAATTTACAGCTTTTAAAATTATATTGCGCTTACAATAGCAGAAAAATCTTTTGCATTTAAAGCAGCTCCTCCAATTAAACCACCATCAACATCTGGTTTAGAGAAAATTTCTTTTGCATTTTCTGGTTTAACGCTTCCTCCGTAAAGAATAGAAGTATTATCTGCTACATGCTGATCATATTGATGTGCAATTTGTTCGCGAATGTATTGGTGCATTTCTTGTGCTTGTTCTGGTGCTGCAGTTAATCCTGTACCAATTGCCCAAACAGGTTCGTAAGCAATTATAATGTTTTCCCAAGCTTGTTTTGGCAAATGAAATAAGGCATCTTTTAATTGATAATAAACAACATTTTTAAATTGTTTGTTTTCTCTATCTTTTAATTCTTCGCCTACACAGAAAATAATTCGCATATTATGTCTTAATGCCGTATCAACTTTATTAGCTAAAGTAGCATCCGTTTCTTTAAAATATTGTCTTCTTTCAGAATGACCTAGAATAACAATATCAACTCCAATGCTTGTTAGCATGTCTGCAGAAATTTCACCTGTAAATGCTCCACCGTCAGCCTGATGCATATTTTGCGCAGCTACACCAATATTTGTACCTTCTAATTGTTGTGTTGCAATTAGTAAGTTTGTAAATGGTGGTGCAACAATGATTTCTACTTCTTTATCGTTTGGTAAATCGTTAATCAACTCATTTAAGAATGCTGAAGTTTCTTTAGCATTTTTATGCATTTTCCAGTTTCCTGCTACAATTGAATGTCTCATATTATTGGTCTTTTTTTTCTGAATTTTTTAAAGTAAATAAAAATGTTTTATCATCAGCTACAATCGATTTA
This sequence comes from uncultured Flavobacterium sp., assembly GCF_947632075.1. Classification (GTDB taxonomy): domain Bacteria; phylum Bacteroidota; class Bacteroidia; order Flavobacteriales; family Flavobacteriaceae; genus Flavobacterium. The sequence continues at coordinate 6,266 of NZ_CANRNX010000020.1, read as the reverse complement.
TAATCTGCGATTTTCCCTTGTTTATTTACGATGATATAACGTGGAATCCAATCTAAATCAATTGATTTTCCAAATTCTCCACTCATTTTTTCATTTAAATAATAGTGTGAACCTTTAAGATTATATTTTTCTATTGCTTGTTTCCAAGCTTCTTCTGTTTTATCTAATGAAAGAAAAACATAAGCTGCATCTGGATATTTTTTTTGAACTTCTTCTAAACTTGGAAAACCTTTAATACAATCCGGACACCATGAAGCCCAAATATCAATTACTATTGTTTTTCCTTTATTTTCGTTTAGAATGTTTTTGAACGAAATTTTATTTCCATCTAATGTTGTGAATTCTTTATTTAAAGTTACTTTTTTAAATTCATCATTAACAACAATTGTATCTCGGTGTGATTTTGTACTGTCTTTAATGTTTTCAAAGCCAGTTGCAATTTCATTATCAAGTTTTTCTAAGGTGTGTCCTTCATTTTTTTTGCAAGAAGCTAAAATTAAACTACTTGCTAATAAAGCTAATGTTATATTTTTTTTCATAATTAATTCAATTTTATTTTCGGATCTAAATACGCATAAATCATATCTACCAAAATGGTTATGATTACAAAAGTAGTTGCAATTACCAACACCGATCCCATAATTATTGGTAAATCTAAATTATTTAAGGCATCGACAATTTCTTTACCCAAACCGTTCCAACCAAAAATAAATTCAACAAAAACTGAACCTGCTAACATTGATGCAAACCAACCAGAAACAGCTGTTACTACTGGATTTAATGCATTTTTTAAAGCATGTTTACATACAATTTTTGCCATAGATAAACCTTTTGCTTTTGCTGTACGAATGTAATCTTGATTTAGAACTTCTAATAATGAATTCCTCATCAATTGGATTACAACACCAAGCGGACGAATTCCTAAAACAATTGCAGGTAAAATGCTGTTTTTCAATTGTAAATGAACTCCTTCGCCATAATCATCAACTTCGTATAAACTTCCGGTCATGTTTAATCCGGTGTATTCGTTTAGAAGAAAACCAAAAATCCATGTTGCTAAAATCGCACAAAAGAAAGAAGGTAAGCTCATTCCGAAAGTACTTATAATTGCGATGGTTTTATCAAAAACGGTGTCTTTATATAAGGCTGATAAAATGCCTAATAAAATACCAAGAAAAATGGCAATTCCTACAGCAAAGAAAGCTAAGAAAATGGTGTTTGGTAATGTTTCAGCAATAATATCGGTTACTTTTTTTCCATTCTTTTGGAAGCTTTCTCTCAAATAAGGTGTTTTTAAAACAATATTGTTATTTTTTAATTCGAAAAGTTTTATTCCATTGTATTTATTTGGATCAAAGAACGTATAATTATTTGTGTTTTTTGTATGGAATGAAACTACAGACAAATCATTTAGATAATTGATGTATTGTTGAGAAATAGGTAAATCAAAACCATATTTCTTTTTAATGATTGCTAATTGTTCCGAGTTTTCATTTTGATCTAACATCATTCGAGCTGGATCTCCAGGAAGAATGTTAAACAGAAAAAAAACTACCGTAATAACGCCCCAAAGCGTTAAAATTCCGTAACCTAATTTATTTAAGAAATAGCGTAACAAATTATTTTAAGGTCATTTTTGAAGCATCTTGCCAATGCAATTTTTCTACAATCGTTCCGTATTCTAAAACTATGATACTTGGGTTAGCTCTTTCAATTGTTTTAATTGTCGTTGCATCGCAAAAATAAAAATCGAAATTAAAGTCGTATTCTTTATTAAAGTTTTCAATTGTTTCTTCGTTTGATGCTGTTAAAGCAATAACTTGATAACCCTTAGCTTTAGCCTGATTTGAAATTTCATTAAGTTTTACTAAACCTTCTTCTGAAGCTAAGTTTAAATTATAACTTGTAAACATAACAAGTTTTGGTTCTTCTAAGAATTGGTCCATAAAGTTTTCTCCATCTTTTTCAATTGAAAAATCATGAATTGGCGGTTCGTAACCTTGAACTAATAATTTTTCTTCACGTGAAATAAACTCTGCGCCTTCAGGTAAGTTGGCAAGTTCATCCATTTTAAAATCAGTTTCAACACCATTCACATTGTATTTAAAAACAATATCATATTCAGATTGAGGAGCTCCTTCTGGAATTTCCATTCCTTTTCGGATATTTGTTCCAACTTTATAAGCACGAAAATCAATTACTGGTAAATGGTTTAAAACATGGAATCCTAAATAACCACATAAAGCCAAAGCTAAAGTTGATATCGCATAATTTATTCCGTTTGATTTAAATATAGGCGTAATAAATTTTTGGCCAGCAAATAAAATCAGAATTAAAACCAATAAAACAACATCTTTACTAAATGATTGCCATGGAGTTAATTTTAAAGCGTCTCCAAAACAACCACAATCTGTTACTTTGTTGAAGTAAGCCGAATAGAAAGTTAAAAATGTAAAAAAGAAAATCATTAAAAATAAGCTCCAAAGTGTAAATTTCTTTTTGAAACCAATTAATAATAAAACTCCTAAAATTACTTCTACAATTACTATAATTACAGCTAAACTTAAAGCTAAAGGTTGTAAAAAAGGTAAGTTGAAAACAGGTTCAGAAAAATACTCATCGAGTTTAAATGAAAATCCAACCGGATCATTCAATTTGATTAAACCAGAAATGATAAATAAAATTCCTACAAAAATTCGGGCAAATTGGGTGATTATTTTCATGATGTATTTTATTGTTGTTTAAGATTGGCGAATCCCATTAAAATTAAAGAAAAAACGGCATAGTTAATCATGTCTTGATAGTTAGCGTCAATGCCTTCAGAAACCAAAGTTTTTCCTTGATTGTCTTCAATTTGTTTAACTCGAAGCAGTTTCTGTAAAATAATATCTGTACAAGAACTTACACGCATTTCGCGCCAAGCTTCACCATAATCATGATTTTTATTCAACATTAAATTCTTCGTCTCTTCAATATGTTTATCATAAAGTGCAATTGCTTCTTCGTTAGTTAAATCTGGTTTGGTAGCAATTCCTTTTTCAATCTGAATTAAAGCCATTACGCAGTAATTGATAATTCCAATGAATTCAGACGTTTCGTCTTCATCTACTTTTCTTACTTCATTCTCTTGTAAGCTTCGAATACGTTGAGCTTTAATGAAAATTTGATCAGTTAAAGAGGGTAATCTTAGAATTCGCCATGCGCAACCGTAATCTTGTAATTTTTTTGTATATAAATTTCTACAAATTGCAATAATAACGTTATATTGTTCAGAAGTATTGTTCATTTTTATTTTCTTAATTTCATCAAAAATAAGAATAAACTTTAGCTTTTAAAATATTATACTCTGCAAATTGAGTATTTTTGTATTTTAACTTTTAAAGATAGATGATGACGATTAATTGTAATGGAAGATTGATGGATTTTGAAGTTCCAAAAGTAATGGGAATTTTAAATTGTACTCCAAATTCATTTTACGATGGTGGTAAATATAAAACAGAAACCGATTTTTTAAATCAAACTGAGAAAATGCTAATTGAAGGTGCTTCTATAATTGATTTAGGGGCTTATTCAACACAGCCAAACGCTCCTTTTGTTTCTGAAGAAGAAGAATTAAATCGTATTTTAGCTGCAGTTTCGGCTATTGTAAAACATTTTCCTGAAGTAATTCTGTCAATAGATACTTTTCGAGCAGAAGTTGCAAAACAATGCATAGAAAATGGTGCGGTTATTATTAACGATGTTTCTGCAGGTTTTCTTGATGATAAAATGTTTGAAGTTGTTGGAAATTATAAAGTTCCTTACATTATGATGCATATGAAGGGAACGCCCCAAAACATGCAAAAATTTACAGATTATGATGATGTGATGAAAGACATGATGTATTATTTTTCCGAACGAATTGAAAAGGCAAAACAATATGGTATTGTAGATGCAATTCTTGATCCTGGATTTGGTTTTTCAAAAACATTAAATCAGAATTTTGAAGTTTTAAATAAATTAGAATTATTAAACGAATTTAATCTGCCAGTTTTATCTGCATTGTCTCGAAAATCGATGATTTATAAACTTCTTGAAACAGAACCAAGTGATGTTTTAAATGGAACAACTGTTTTACATACCATTTCTTTAATGAAAGGAGCTAAGTTGTTGCGTGCACACGATGTTAAAGAAGCAGTAGAATGTGTAAAATTAACTCAAAAAATGTATGAAAGTAAATAAGCTAATTGCAATAGTGTCTATTTTGTTTTTGGTTTCTTGTTCAAAAAACGAAATGAAAATTTCTCGTGCCGATAAAACCGTTGTCGCAGAATTGGTAGAACAATCTCCTATATATATAACAAAAAACGACGATGGTTCTTTTGAAGTAAATGAAAATAACCGAATAGGAAGTACAGATTGGGTTTTTAGTATTGAAAGTAATTTGCCGTTGAGTTCTATTGTTCCAGATGTACAAAGATTAAAGGAGAAAAAATACAAAGATGGAATGCATCCAGATTCTAAAAAAATGTATTTTATTTATTTAGATACTATTTCTAAAAAGCCAGCTTATTTACCAATTGACGGATTCGACTTTGTAACTAACGAATCTCCAAACGATTCGGTTCTTAAGTTTAAGAAAGAAACAAGTGTTGAGCAATTTATTCAAGAAATGGTGAAAATCACAACTAATGATACGGTAACAGAAGCTGTTAAGATTTTTGTTTATTGATGATGATAGGGTTCATTTTTCAAAATAGTAAAACCACGATAAATTTGTTCAATTACAAATAAACGAACCATTTGGTGTGAAAAAGTCATAGCGGAAAGAGAAATCTTTCCGTTTGCTTTTTTATAAACGTCATCAGAAAATCCGTAAGGTCCGCCAATTACAAATACCAAAGTTTTAATACCTGTATTCATTTTTTTTTGTAACTCATCTGCAAAGCCAACGCTCGAAAATGTTTTACCGTTTTCATCAAGTAAAATCAAATGGTCAGTGTTCCCTATTTTCGATAAAATAAGTTCGCCTTCTTTTTCTTTTTGCTGCTTTTCAGATAAGTTTTTTACGTTTTTAATATCCGGAATGATTTCTAAATCAAATTTTACATAAAACGATAAACGTTTCATATAATCATCAATCAAAGTTTGTAACGCTTTGTTGTCTGTTTTTCCAATAGCAAGTAACTTAATGTTCATTCCGATATATTTTTTGCAAAAGTAACAGTTATATTTTTTTTATCCAATTCTTAAACCATTTGCGACTTTCTGTTCGGGTTCAATTAAAGTAACCTCTTTGTTTGTACCGATAATTCCTAGAATTAAACATTCGCTCATGAAATTAGCTATCTGTTTTTCAGGAAAATTAACAACAGCCATAATTTGTTTGTCAATTAAATCTTCGCAATTATAGCGGTGGGTAATTTGTGCAGATGATTTTAAAATACCTAATTCACCTAAATCAATCCAAAGTTGATACGACGGATTTTTTGCCTTTTCAAAAGGTTTAGCCTCTAGGATAGTTCCAGCCCGAATATCAATTTTTTCAAAATCTTCCCAATTTATTTTGTCTTTCATCGTTTAAAATTTAATAACTTTTGTAAATTTAAAATTCTAAATAAAAACAACTATAAATCATGGCAAAAAAAATATTAATGTTAGCAGGTGATTTCGTAGAAGATTACGAAATTATGGTTCCTTATCAAGCTTTATTATCTGTTGGTTGTGAAGTAGATGTAGTTTGTCCTGGAAAGAAAAAAGGAGAAATTATTGCAACGGCAATTCACGATTTTGTTGGATTTCAAACTTATGCCGAATTACGCGGACATAATTTTCAGTTAAACCAAACCTTTGAAAATATCAATCTTGAAGACTACGCCGGATTGTATATTTGTGGAGGTCGCGCTCCAGAATATATTCGTTTAAATGAAGGTGTGATTTTAGCGACAAAATATTTCTTCGATAAAAATTTACCAGTTGCTGCTATTTGCCACGGAATTCAGGTGTTAACTGCGGCCGAAGTTTTAGCTGGCAGAACTTTAACTGCTTATCCAGCGGTTGGTCCAGATATAAAACTTGCTGGCGGATCTTATAAAGAAATCGGTGCAGACGAAGCTATTACCGATGGTAATTTAACAACGTCACCGGCTTGGCCTGGTCATCCAGCTATTTTAAAAGAGTTTTATAAACTTTTAGGAATTACAATTTCTTAATTTCTCCGGCGTTCCCTCGCTCATTTTGTATAGATTAAAATAACATTTAGCGGAAATGCTCGGTCAGGCTTTCCG
>NZ_CANRNX010000019.1 GCF_947632075.1 uncultured Flavobacterium sp. | reverse complement strand
ATAATTCCGGTAGGGTGGTGACGTAAACGAACCGCAGTTTCAACCTTGTTTACGTTTTGCCCTCCAGCTCCTGAAGAACGCATGGTTTCCCAAGAAATATCAGATTGTGAAATTTCAATTTCAATAGTATCATCTGCCAACGGATACACATAAACAGAAGCAAATGAAGTATGTCGTTTAGCATTACTATCAAAAGGAGAGATACGTACCAAACGGTGAACACCATTTTCTCCTTTTAGATAACCAAAAGCAAACTCGCCTTCAAATTCTAAAGCTACTGTTTTAACGCCAGCAACTTCTCCTTCTTGGAAGTTAAGTTCTTTGATTTTGTAGCCGTTTTTTTCGCCCCACATTAAATACATACGCATTAACATAGCAGCCCAATCACAACTTTCGGTACCACCAGCACCAGCCGTAATTTGTAAAACTGCACTCATGCTATCACCTTCGTCTGAAAGCATGTTTTTAAATTCTAAGTCTTCAATAGTATTTAAAGCTTTCTCAAATTGTTCAGTTATTTCTTCAGCAGAAAGTTCGCCTTCTGCAAAAAACTCTAACCCTATTTGTAATTCTTCTACCTCAGAAGTAGCTTGATTAAAGCCTTCAACCCATTTTTTCTTAGAACGAATATTTCTTACAATAGCTTCTGCTTCTTTGGCATTATTCCAAAAATCAGGGGCAAATGTTTTTTCTTCTTCGTTAGTAATTTCGATTAATTTCTTATCGATGTCAAAGATACCTCCTTAACGCACCAAGGCGATCTATAAGGTTTTTAACCTGTTCTGTTGTAATCATTATTTTGTTTTTTACAAAAATAGCGAAATTACTTTGGTAAATTCAGTTTACTCCAGAATATAAATTGTATTTTTAGATAAATTAATAATTATGAAAAAGGTTTGTTTATTAATATTTCTAAGTTTCTTAATATTTAATTGTTCTAACACTAAAAGTGTTAGTGTTTCTAAAAGTGAAAATAATAAGAATATAGTATCAGAAAATAAAATTGATACAGGTACATCTAAAGTTACAAGTGAACAGATTACCATTTCCAATCAAGAACATGATTTCGAAGTGATTATTTTTGATATTGGTTTTGATTCTTGGTTAGTAACTAATGCAAAGCCACGTGGATATTATGACTTAGCCTATCTTCAAGCTAAAAATACGACTTGGGTTAATGTTTGGAATAGTAGAAAAATCGCAGGCTTCTTTGGTTATGATTATACCATAGATTATCAATCAAATGTTGATTACGGGTATGAAGTAAATTATATGCTTTATAACTATTTTGAGTACTGGCAAGAAATGAACAAAGTAAAGTTGAATTAATTTTAAAAAGATGTATATTTGCTTAGAATAATTATAAATAAGAAATGGCAAGCTTAAAAGAACGCTGGGGCATCACTTCAAATTTCCAGTTAATAATAATATTTGTAGTCTTTGCAATTACTGGTTCAACATCTGCATGGATAACCAAACCTATATTAGAATTTTTAGGAATAACAAAAGAAAATTTCCATATCATTCCGTATTGGGTTTTACGAATTGTATTAATCTTACCTGTTTACAAAGTTATACTAATCATAGTAGGAACCATTTTCGGTCAACATACCTTCTTTTGGAATTTTGTCAAGAAAATGCTCTTTAGAATGAAATTAGGATTTTTGTACGGAAAACAAAATAATAAGTAAGCTATCTAACCAAAATTAGATAGCTTTTTTATTAAATCATTTAAAAAAATGATTTTGTTTTTATTTAAAAATCTTGAATTAATCAGAATTTAAAATCAAATAAAACCAAATTCTTAATGAATATTTAAAAAATATTTAGTATTAATAATGATTAATTATTTTATATTTATCATACCTATAAATTAGCTATATTTGTACCACAAAAGTATGCATACCTATGAGTTTTTTTAAACGTTTATTTTCAACAGAAAAAAAGGAAACTTTAGACAAAGGTTTAGAGAAGTCTAAAACTTCTTTTTTCTCAAAATTATCTAAAGCAGTTGCTGGAAAATCAAAAGTTGATGACGAAGTTTTAGATAATTTAGAAGACATATTAATTTCTTCTGATGTCGGTGTTAATACCACTTTAAAGGTTATTGAAAGAATTGAAGATCGCGTATCTCGAGATAAATATTTAGGAACCGATGAGTTAAATCAAATTCTTCGTGAAGAAATTACAGGCTTACTTTCAGAAACAAAATCTGGAGAAAGTACAGAATTTGAAATTCCAAAAGACAAAAAACCATATGTGATTATGGTAGTTGGAGTAAATGGTGTTGGAAAGACAACAACCATCGGAAAATTAGCTTATCAGTTTAAAAAAGCGGGACATAATGTTGTTCTTGGTGCTGCAGACACTTTCCGTGCAGCTGCAATCGATCAATTACAAATTTGGGCAGATCGTGTTGGAGTGCCAATAGTTCGTCAACAAATGGGAAGTGACCCAGCTTCTGTTGCTTTTGATACATTAGAATCTGCCGTTGCTCAAAACGCAGATATCGTAATTATTGACACAGCAGGTCGTTTACATAATAAGGTTGGTTTAATGAACGAGCTTACAAAAGTTAAACGTGTCATGCAAAAAGTTTTAATTGATGCGCCTCATGATGTTTTATTGGTTTTAGATGGTTCAACAGGTCAAAATGCATTTGAACAGGCTAAACAATTTACAGCAGCTACAGAAGTTACTTCTTTGGCAGTTACTAAATTAGATGGTACAGCAAAAGGTGGAGTTGTAATCGGAATTTCAGATCAATTTCAAATTCCTGTGAAATATATTGGTGTTGGTGAAGGTATTGAAGATTTACAAGTTTTCAATAAATATGAATTTGTTGATTCGTTTTTTAAATAATGAAAAAGTTATTACAATTAATTCCAATTGCGCTTTTAATCGTATCATGTAGTTCTAAAGTTTCAACAGAAGATTTAGCAAAAATTAATGGTTATTGGGAAGTTACTCGTGTTGAAACACCAAATGGAGAAGAGAAAGAGTACGGAATGTCTACAACAGTAGATTATATTGAATTAAAAGATGCATCTGGTTTCAGACAAAAAGTAGTTCCGCAATTAGACGGAAAATATTTAACTAATGACGTTAAAGAATTCATAACAGTTAAAGATTCTGCTTCATCGACGTATTTGATTTATAAAACAGATTTTGCAAATTGGACAGAAGAATTAATTTTAGTTTCTGATGAAGAATTAGTTACTAAAAACGATCAAGATTTTATTTATCACTACAAACGTTTTGAACCGATTAAAATTGAATAATGTCAAAAAAATTCAATCCAAATAGTAGAATTAAAGAAGAAACATCGATTGGTGATGTTTTAAAAGTTTTTATACAAGGTAATAAACTTGAAGCAGGTATTGATAAGTTAAATGTAAAAGATGCTTGGATAAACCTTTTAGGTCCTGGAATTGCTAATTATACTTTAGATGTTGTTTTAAGAAATAGTACACTTTACGTTGCACTTTCATCTGCAGTTTTACGAGAAGAATTAAGTTACGGAAAAGATAAAATTATAAAAATGATTAATGAAGAACTTCGAAAAGAAGTCGTTAAAGATTTAGTTTTAAGATAAAAGATTTGCAACAGCAAATCTTTTTTATTTCATATAACGTTTGTTTTTTAGAATATTTTGTTATATTTATTTAAAATTCAAACAATATGATAAGAAAAATACTTTCAGTTACTACTTTGTGTTTTATTTTAACTTTTCAAACACAAATGATAGCCCAGAATTTAAAATCTGAAGCAAATTTTTGGATCAAAGGTTCAGATTCTAAATCTGTTGTAAATCTGAACGGAAATTATCCAATATCAGATGATAACCAAGGTGCTATAATGATGCCACTCGGAGCTGATCATTCTAATTTCTATGTAGTTTTTCAATCTTTTGATGCACATGAAGTTGATTTAGCAAGTGTTCAAATGAAATGTTTTCAGCAAAATTTAACAACTCAAAACATCAATCCACAAAGTTTAGATGTTCCTCTTTTAGAAAAAATTCAAACCGGAGCAATCTTAAAATACGGCTTTAATCTTGGAAATTATCAGGTTACAGATGATTTCGTTTTACTAAATAACGATAAGGATAGAACTTATATTTATGAAATGATTTATGTAAATCGTGAGTTTACTGATATTGACCATAAATATTTACAAACATATCTGTCGTTAAAATATGGAGTTAGTTTATTAAATGTGAATAATTATTTATCACATGAAAACGAAGTTCTTTGGAACCCAAATATTTCTATAGATTTTAATAAAAATATTATTGGATTAGGAAAATCAAATTTCTACGAGTTAAACCAATTTTCATCAAAAAACTCTGTAGATCAATTGTTAACAATCTCTTCTAATTCTCTAAAGAATGAAGAATATGTGTTAATTGGAAATAACGCAAATGCAAATCGTTTTGTAAATAATGGAAACGAAATGATTTTAGAAAAGCAATATTTAGCTCAAACGAAAGCAAAAGGAGAAAAAACGATTTCTTTACGTTTTAACCTGTCTATGTTAGAGAACTATGATGTTTCAAAATCTGTGCATTTAAATATAAATGATGAAGATAAAATCGAAGGAAAAATTGATAAAAATGAAATAATTTTTTCGGATGTAGTTTTAAATAGTAACGGAAATGGAATTGATTACCTTTCTTTAAGTTATGATTTATCTTCAATTAAAGCAGATTTGGCTGATGCTTGGTTTTTAAATAAAAATGGGCAACTAACCATTAAGCCTGAAATAATAACTGATAATCAATCTAATTATTCTGTTGCTTGGTATTTCAATAATAAATTAATCTCTAATAAAACCGATTTAGTTACTGATAAAACAGGGATTTACGAAATGCGTATAACTTCAAAAAATACTACAAATTCATATCAAACAACTGTTTATAATCAATTAGAATCTTCAATTTCTAACGAAATAACAGTTTATCCAAACCCCATTGAAGTTGGACAAGATTTTAAAGTTTCTTATAATTTAGGGTCAGAATCTAATGTAGAAATTTCAATTTATCAATTAGATGGAAAATTGGTTACAAACCAAAAATTAGGTCGTTTTAACCAACAAGATTTTGTTTCTAAATTAGAAGCTGCAGGAGTTTATATGATCATTTCTAAAATTGACGGAAAAGCTAACATAAATAAAATTATAGTTAAGTAATTATTTGTTTGTTTTTTATATTGAATTTAAAACCTCATCGTAATTAAGATGAGGTTTTTGTTTTTAATTAATATGTGATTCGATGTTTAAAAATCTTACTTTTATATTTATTCTTAAAAAATAATACGTAAAAAAATCCCCTATATAAATAGAGGATTTAATTAGAAAATATAACCCGAGGTTGATTTCCGTTTTTAGTATTGTTTCTATCTCTTTTAATAGTTAAAGTGGCTTTACGCTCAGCTTCACTAATTTCTGGATTTCCGTTTTTATGAAATTCTATTTCTATTCTATTCAATGGAATTATTCCATTCTGAAAAGTTTCAATAATAGTGTCGTTTCCGTTTTTGATTTCAAAAGTTACGCTATATAATTTATTAGATTTTATATATTCTTTTATTTTTAAATCTATACCGTAAAGTAAAGCAGTTTTTTCAATTTCTCTCAAAGTAGAATTTTCACTTAAAGAATAAATTGTAAAATTTGAAGTATTATTAAAAAAATTTAATGTAAAATTTTCTTCACCTACAGATTTTTCAACAGCTTCTAATTCTTTAACGGTTCGTTGAGCATAACTAAATTGAGTCAATAAACTTCCCAAAACAAAAAATAATATTTTCTTCATTGCATTTTTTTCTTTTTTATGTGAAGTTAAGAAAAAAATAGCTTTAAATATTATCCGAAATATCCGTTGATATAATTTGTTGTGATTTCGTTCTTAGGATTGTTGAATATTTGATCAGTTGGTCCTTCTTCCATAACTTCCCCTAAATACATAAAAATAGTTTTATCTGCTACACGTTGCGCTTGTTGCATGTTATGAGTTACAATTGCAATGGTGTACTTATTTTTAAGATGTTTGATTAGTTCTTCAATTTTTAAAGTACTTACAGGGTCTAAAGCTGAACAAGGCTCATCCATTAAAATAACTTCCGGACGTAAGGCAACTGCCCTTGCAATACATAAACGTTGTTGCTGACCTCCAGATAAACGAGTTGCAGGCATTTTTAAATCGTTCTTTACTTCATCCCATAAATAAGCTTCTTGTAATGCTTTCTCTACAACATCTTTTCCATGCGGAAGATTATTAATTTTTAATCCGTATGTAATATTGTCTTGAATGCTTTTAGGAAATGGATTTGCTTTTTGAAATACCATTCCGATACGTTTTCTAATTTCTGTAACCGGAATGTTTTTAGAATAGATGTTTAAATCATCTAATAAAAAGTTTCCATTAATTTTAGCATCTGAAGATAAGTCGTGCATACGATTAAAGCTTCTTAAAAGTGTACTTTTTCCACAACCTGATGGTCCGATTAATGCTGTAATTTCATTTTGGTTAAAAGAAACGCTAACGTTTTTTAAAACTTGTTTGGTGCCGAAGCTTATATTTAAATTTTGTACTGATAGTTTAGTTTTCATCTTTTCTGAATTTATAACGAATATAAAATGCGGTAAGGTTTAATAAGAACACAACAATTACAAGAACTAATGCTGTACCATAAGCAATTGGTCGTACTTGATCTATTGATTGATGTTGTGTTGATAACATATATAAATGGTATGGTAAAGCCATAAATTCTTGGTTTACATAACCAGATGATCCGTTGATATAAAAAGCTGCTCCTGTAAAAAGAATTGGTGCAGTTTCTCCTGCGGCTCTTGAAAGTGTTAATACAATTCCTGTTAAAATTCCGGACATTGCAGATGGAATTACCACATCTTTAATCGTTTCGAATTTTGTAGCTCCGACTGCTAAGGCAGCCTCTCTGGTACTGTTAGGAATACGCTTTAAAGCTTCTTCTGTTGTTGTTATGATATATGGAAGCGATAATAATCCTAAAGTTAATCCGGCTGCAAGTAATGAAGTTCCAAAACTTAAAGCTTGAACAAAAAGTGCTAACCCGAATAATCCGTATATAATTGATGGAACTCCTGACAAGTTACGAATTGCAGCACGAATAGTTCTTGTAACCCAAGTGTTTTCTGCGTATTCATTTAAATAAATGGCACAACAAATTCCAAAAGGAATAGCAAAAGCTGCCGTAATTAATGTTAGAAGAACTGTACCAATGATTGGAGTAAGAATACCTCCTGATGTCATTCCTTCTGTTGGAACCATGGTTGTAAACTCCCATGATAAAACGCTATATCCTTTAGAGAATATTTCCCAAATGATAATTACAATAAAGAAACACACTATTCCTGTACTCAATAACAGCGTTCCCCATTCAATTACGCTCGATAATTTATTAGTTTTAAACTGCATGATATTTTCTGAATCGGTTAATAAAAAATTCTCCAACGATATTTGCGAATAAAGTCATGAAGAAAAGCACGGTTGCAATTGCATAAAGTGCATAATAATGCGTAGTTTGATATGGAACTTCACCCATTTCTATTGCAATTGTTGCTGTCATTGTTTTTACAGAATCAAACATTCCTGTTGGCATTAAAGAAGCATTTCCTGTAGCCATTAAAACAGTCATAGTTTCTCCGATTGCACGTCCAACACCAAGCATAATTGCTGTAATAATCCCAGGTGCAGCAGCAGGTATAATAACCTTTCTTAGCGTTTGCCAACGAGTTGCTCCAACACCATAGCTTGCTTCTTTATAAGCATTAGGTACGGCGTGAATAGCATCTTCTGCAACTGTAATAATTGTTGGTAAAGCCATTACTGCTAATAAAATCGCTCCGTTTAAAGCATTTAATCCATTTGGTAAATCTGCCAAATCTGCGATTCCTGGACTTAAAACTACAATTCCTAAAAAACCAATTACAACCGAAGGAATTGCTGCTAACATTTCAATTGTTGGTTTTAAAATATTTTTTACTTTTGGTGGTGCGTATATTGCAATATAAGAAGCGGTACCAACTCCTAAAGGAATTGCTATAAACATAGCTCCAAAAGTTACCAAAGTTGTACTTAAAATTAAAGGTAGCATTCCGTATTTTGGAGTTTTAGCTGTTGGAGCCCATTCCATACCTGTAATAAAATCAATTGGTTTTACATCCAAAAAGAATGAAATAGAATTATAAACCAACATGGCAAAAATACCACCAAGTAATGCTAAAACTAAATATCCTGTAGCTTTAAAAACTACTTTAAATATTATATCTAATGAGATTCGTGTTTTGTAATTCATTATTTTTCAATTATATAATAACCGTGTGCTTCGATTAGTTTTTTTCCTAAATCACTTTCTTCAAAATCGATGAACGGTTTTACTTTTTCCCATGATTCTGCTAAAACAAATTGATATAATGGACGTTGAAAAAAGTATAAACTATTATTGATAGTTTCTGTATCAATTGGTGAATATGCAGGGGAATCTGGAGTTTCTTTTATATTTATAATTCTGATTTTTGTATCTGCATTTGGATCGTGAGCAACATATCCGGCTCCAACATATCCAATTCCAGATTTATCAGCTTTAACCCCTTCGATGATTTGTGCATTACCTGTCATTTCTTTTGCTGCTGGTGAAAATTCAATTTTCAATTTTTTCTTAACGAAAGAATGTGTTCCGGAACTTGATTGACGACCATAAATATTAATAGGTAAATCTACATCGATCACTTGATTCCAGTTTGTAATTTCACCACTTAAAATTTTACCTAAAGTTTGTAGGTCAATTTCATTAAGAGGAAGATCTTTGTGTACAACAAATGCGGTTGCATCTTCTGCAAAAACAACTGTTTTAAGTTCAATGTTTTTGTCTTTGAATTGTTGAATTTCATCATCAGAAAGCGGACGAGAAGAGTTAGCAATGTCTGCTTGGCCATTTAATAGAGAAGTTATTCCTAAACCAGATCCTCCACCAGAAATAGATATACTAAAATCATCATCAATTTCAGTGTATTTCTCTGCTAAATTTATGGCTAAGTTTACTTCGGTATCTGAGCCTTTCATTTTAATAGCATTGTTTTTTTTACTACAAGAAGATAGTATTCCAGCAAGTATTAAAATGAAGTAAAAAGAGTTTTTCATTTCTTATTATTTTCAAAAGCAAAACTCCGCTTTAGTTATTATTCTAATGTTACGATAAAGTAAATTAAATTTAAACCTTATGTAAGTTTAATGTTAAGAGGGGTCTGAAAACAATTCTGAAATGTTATTTATCTAATTTTTTGTTACAATTAGGTTGATTAGTGTTAAATAATTGTTTAGTAAGGTTAATTTAAAAGAAATCTTTTTTGATGTTTATTTTACTGAAATAAAGTATTCTCTTAACTTTTATTTGAAATTGTTTGTTTATATAAAGACTAAAAAAAAACACCTAATATAAAAATATTAAGTGTTTATCATATCTAAGCCATTGTATGGAAAACGTTTTGAACGTCATCATCTTCTTCGATTTTTTCTAACAGTTTTTCAACATCAGTTATTTGCTCTTCAGTAAGTTCTTTAGTTACCTGTGGAATTCTATCAAATCCAGAAGATAATATTTCTAAATTTCTTTCTTCTAATTCTTTCTGAATAGATCCGAAACTATTAAAAGGTGCGTAAATCATAATTCCGTCTTCGTCTTCGAAAACTTCATCAACACCTAAATCAATTAATTCCAACTCGAATTCTTCTAAATCTAAACCTTCAATTTTTGCAATTCTAAAATTGCAAGTATGATCGAACATAAAATCTACAGAACCTTGAGTTCCCATAGTACCGTTACATTTATTAAAATATGAACGAATGTTTGCTACAGTTCTGTTATTGTTATCTGTTGCTGTTTCAATTAATAAAGCAATTCCGTGTGGTGCATAACCTTCAAAAAGTACTTCTTTATAGTTTGCTGTATCTTTTTCAGTAGCTTTTTTAATCGCACGTTCAACGTTTTCTTTTGGCATGTTTGCCGCTTTCGCATTCTGAATTACAGCACGTAAACGTGAATTACTTTCTGGGTGAGGTCCGCCTTCTTTAACAGCAATAACAATGTCTTTACCAATTCGAGTAAACGTTTTAGCCATTGCAGACCAACGTTTCATTTTTCTAGCCTTTCTAAATTCAAACGCTCTTCCCATTTTCTTTTAATTTAATAATCTTTGGCAAATTTAATTAAAACCTATATAGTATAAAAATTACAACTCCTTTTTTTTATTTAATAAAGTGATTTTCGACTTAATAAATTCTATTTTTCATAATAAATAGCTTTCTTATTATTATAATTTTATAAAGTATATATTTGTAAAAAAATATGTATAAAAAAAAGATATAGTCTATTTTTAATTATGATTCACTTTTTTACAAATGCACAATTTGCAGGTAAAAAAGATGTTGAATTATCAATTTTGATTGGACTAACAAGTTCTAATTATTATGGAAATCCGTATATTAAAGATAATCAATACTTGATAAAACCAACTTTTGGAATTAATGCTGACTTCTATCAAAACGAAAGTTGGAGTGTTCGAATTGGGTTAGAATATAAAACAATGGGCACACAAATTAAACAATTCGAATACAATTCAAATTCGTTTTTAAAAATTAGAGAAAAACTTAACTATATTTATATTCCAGCACATGCAAATTGGCATTTTGGAAAGAACAAAAATTGGAATTTAAATTTTGGTCCAAGTCTTTCTTTCTTGCAGAGTGCTTACGTTAATGACTATGAAGTACATAAAGAAGGTTATGCTAACTTGCAGTTTGGAATTGGATTTGGAATTGGATATAAATTTAAAATATCTGAAGATTTTAATCTTGCAATAGAACATCAAGAATATATTGCTGTAACAAACACAATATATAAAAAATCACCTTTTTATGGTAATTATTTAGGACAATTAGACGTTCGTTTAATCTATACTTTTTAAAATATAAAAAAAAGACTGTTTAATTCACAAACAGTCTTTTTTATTATTCAATAATATGAATTGCACTTTCGCGTTTAGCTAAATTAAAGTATCCAAGAGGGAATTCGTTAACATCTGATAAGTTTTGAATATTTCCTTTCAATGTACCATTTGGTGTTGCAAACGGATTTCCTGAAGAAGCTGCATTACTAAACATTTTATTTAAATAGTTATAATATGCTTTATCTATTTTAGCGAGTGAGAAACGTATGGTATCTCCTAATTGATCTTCTTTTCCGAAATATAATTCATAAACTAAATTTCCGTTTGTGAATTGATCATTTCCTACAGAAAATTTCGTTTCTTCTGAATCAGTTTCTTGTTTTAAATAATAATTTTCTTCATTAGGATCATCTTGATAATAAAAACGAATTTCATAATCTTTTCCTGAGAATCCGGCATTGTTAATTTGTTCTATATTTTCAATAATTGGGGCTTCAGTAACTTTTGAAGATGCTTTGTAAATTTTATTATTGTACGCAATATTTAATTCGTATTCGTTATTTATAATTGGAGTAAAATTATCATTTTCATAATAACCATTTTCTGTATACTGAAAAGGAAATTCAAGATTAGAATTTAAATCTTTAATTACAATGGTTGCTGTACTTATATATTCGTATTCTGTAGCATAAAATGGTGCAGAATAGTACATTCTAATTTTATTATAATCGGTTTCTCCAACAAAAATATTAGCGTCAATTACAACTCTTTTTTCGTATTGGTCTAAATCTAAATCAATAACTTCTTCACAACTTGTAAATAATAAACTTGAAGTTATTACTAAGGAAAATAAAACTTTTTTCATGTTTTAAAATTTAAAGTTATAAGTTACACTTGGAACAATTCCAAAAATTGATAGTTTAACAGCTTCGGTTTTATTTCTAAATTCTTCATTTTCTCTGAAGCTTATTGAAGCAGCATTTTTACGGCTATAAATATTGTAGATGCTAAATACCCATTCTCCTTTCCATCTTTTTTTACTATTTGGGTTCGGAACATAAGTTGCAGAGATATCTAAATGATGAAACGTTGGTAAACTATAGTTGTTTCTGTAATCAAAATCATTAATTGTTTGTCCAAGGAAATCATATTTTGCAACCGGATAAGTTACCGGACGACCAGATTGAAGCGTGAAATTACCACTTAAAGACCATTTTTCGTTTAATTCATAATTTCCTATTATAGTTAAATCGTGTAAACGATCAAATGGAGTTCGGTACCATTGTCCATGGTTTATTCCTGCTTCATTAGGTGTTCTACCTACTGTTTTTTGTTCAGATTTTGAAATGGTATAAGCAATCCATCCGTTAAATTTACCTATGTTTTTTCTAAACAAAAATTCAATACCATAAGCTCTTGTTTTTCCGTTTAGTAAAACTTGCTCAATTGCTTTATTTCCAATTAAATCGGCCCCATCAATGTAATCTAAACGATTTTTTCCATCTTTGTAATAAGCTTCGACTTCTAAACTGTATTTATTTTCTTTAAAATTTTGGAAGAAACCAACTGCATATTGATAAACAATTTGAGGTTTAATATAAGGTCCACTTGGTTCCCAAATGTCTAAAGGAGTTGCAGCATTAGTGTTTGAAACAATATGAATGTATTGAGCCATTTTACTAAAACTAAATTTTAAAGATTGTTCTTCTTTGGTTTGAAATGCAAGTGCTAAACGAGGTTCAAAATTATCAAAAGAACTTATTTTTTGATTTCGTTTGTAATGTTTTTGTTCTATTGGAATCGCTTTTTCGTAAGCATCAGTTTCTGGATTATAAACTACAGGATTATTATTCTTGTAAATATTAATCGTTTCGTTTCCTAAACGATAAAATTGAGAATATCTAATTCCGTAATTGATATTTAAAAAACGAGTAATCTCTTGTTCAGCTTCAATAAACGCAGCAGGTTCAAAAGCAAATTTATTCGGGATTTTATAATAATTAATTTGGGAATCGTTTGTGTTTGGTTCAATAGTTCCTGGATTAAACGTATAATATTGGGTTTGAATTCCGTACTTTAAATCTAATTTGTCATTTATTTTTTGATCTATTTGATATTTGATATCATAGTTTTTTATACCCGAATTCCAGTTAAATCCTACAAAACCTAAAGTAAGATTGTAATGATAATCTGTATAATTAGCATATAATTTTCCGTTGATGTTGTCGTTTAATCGATGATTATAATTTGCTGAAACAATAGTATTTCCAAAATTATTATTAAAAGCTGTATTGAATTTAAAAATATCTCTTCCAAAATAACTTGTTACACTTAAGTTATTGTAATCATTAAATTTATAACTCAATTTGGCATTAATATCATAAAAATATGCGGTACTTTCGATGTCTGTAAATTTCAAGAATAAATGTGCATAAGACCCTCTTCCTGAAATAAGATATGAAAATTTATCTTTAATTATCGGACCTTCTAATGTTAATCTGCTTGACAATAAACCGATTCCTCCATAAGCGTTGAACTTATCATAATTTCCAACTTTCTGATCTATCTCAAGTATAGAAGAAGCTCTTCCGCCGTAACGTGCAGGAATTCCACCTTTGTATAATTTAATATTTCTAACGGCATCATTATTAAAAACAGAGAAGAATCCGTACAAATGAGATGAACTAAATACATTAGCTTGGTCTAACAATAATAAATTTTGATCTGAACCACCACCACGAACATTAAATCCTGAAGTTCCCTCACCTGAATTAACAACTCCAGGCAAAAGTAAAATTGACTTTAAAATATCTGTTTCACCTAAAACAACAGGAAGTTTTTTAATTTCTGCAGCAGTTAATGTATTAACGCTCATTTCTGGTTTACGAACATCGAGTTTTTTACCATCGGTATAAATAACAACTTCATCCAAAACATCATCTTCTTGTTTGGTTAAAACAATAGTTAAGGTGTAGTCTTTGTCGATATTTATTGTTTTCTGAAAGGTTTCATAACCTAAATAATCAGAGTATATAACGTATTCACCAGCCGAAATTTCGGTTTCAAAATACCCTGAATTGTTAGAAGTTAATTCTTTATCTATTTTTGGAATATAAATGGTTGCGTTTTCAATACTTTTATTGTCTGAAGTAACAACTTTTCCATTTAGTTTGAAAAGGACCTGAGCTTTAACTGAAAGAGTTGAAGTTAATAAAAATAAAGATAGTAGTGTCTTTTTCATTTTTAAATAAAGATAAAGATTCTTTTTATAGTTTTTGTTTTTTTAACCAAATAGGAAGTATAAATTCTTCAGCTAAATGCGCCCATTTATAGTTATTATAATTAGATGCGTTTAACCATACCATTTCTTCTATTTCATTTTGAATTTTAATACTATCTATATTAGTATCAATAACTTCAAATAAGTTACCAATAACGATGGTGTTTTTTTCATTAACAGCTTCAGTTTGATGATTTCCTAAAAAAACACAATTTTTCTCCTTTACAGAAAGATTTATTTCTTCTTGTAATTCTCTTTGCAAAGTTTCGATTATAGTTTCATTTGTTTTGATTTTACCACCAGGTAATTGAAAATAGGTCGAATCTTTTTTTCTAACCAACAAAATTTCATTTTTTTTATTTAAAATCATTGCCGAAGCAATTGTAATGGTGTTCATTTTTATATAAATTTAAATATAAAGTAAAAAATGTAGATTTTTATACTATTATTTACGCAACACAATTTAGTAATATTCGTTTTAAGTTGATTTAATTTAGAATAAAATTAACTCAAACTTGTTGATATTAAAAAAAGCTGTTTCATACTTTATGAAACAGCTTTTTTTTAACTAACTTCCTGTATAGTAAAAATATCTTCTTGCATGGTACTATCAGGTTTTGGTGGTTCTTCCTCGTAGTAATCTTGCTCATTGTATTCTCTTTCATTTTCAATTGAATCTATTTCATCTTGTGAGAATTGATGATAGGTTTCAAATTTTTTAGCCTTTTTGTTATAAACTAAAGCTCGTTTATTATATTCCGTTTTTATGATTAAACCATCGCAAGGAGAAGGTACAAGTTTAATGTCATCCATAAATATCTTTGAACCTACTTTAAAAGAATTAATAATAGGTAAATCATATTCATAATCTTCGACATACAAAAGTTCACCTTTATGATTGAAAACGACTAATTTAGAACTCTTAAAATCATTACTTTCAAGTAAAATAGCCATGTCATCTTCATCATTATTGTCACTTGTAAAATCACCAAAGGCAAAAACTTTTTTAGCACGGTCTGAAATTTTAGTTAGAAAATAAGTTCCATCTAAAAAATCATTGTATTCCATGAAATGATAAATATGCTCTTTATAGTTATTTGGAATAGCATCATATTCAGCGACTGAAAATAAATTTGCCATAGCAGCTTGTTTTTCTTCAAACGATAATTCAATTTGATTATTATGATCTTCTTGTGTTTTGTTATAAACATATTTTATAACAATAAACGTGATAACACAAATTACAGCTAAAATTGAAAAAATAATTAAAATAATTTTTTTATTCGACTTTGGCTTTTGATTAGAATCTAAATTTTTGTCTGTTTGATTTACTTTCATTTTTTTTAAGCAAATATAAAATTTACTGAATTATTATTTGCTTTTTATGTTAAAAAAATATCACTAAAATTATATATTGATGATTTTTAATAAAAAAAGCTCCGGAAAAACGGAGCTTTTAGATTTATAATCGTTACAATATTAAATATTGTTGATGATTGTATTTAATGTTTCAGAAGGACGCATTGCATCAAAAGTAGCTTCTGAATTTGGTTGGTAGTAACCACCAATAGCTTGAGCTTTACCTTGAGAAGCGATTAATTCTTCGTTGATTTTAGCTTCTTGAGCAGTCATTGCTTCAGCGATTGGAGTAAATTTAGCAGCTAACTCAGCATCTTTTGTTTGAGCAGCTAATGCTTGAGCCCAATACATTGCTAAGTAGAAGTGAGAACCACGGTTATCGATAGTTCCTAATTTACGTCCTGGTGATTTGTCTGTATCTAAGAATTTATCGTTAGCTTCATCTAAAGCGTCAGCTAAAACTTGAGCTTTAGTGTTGTTTTGAGTTTGAGCTAAATGCTCTAAAGAAGCTTGTAATGCTAAGAATTCTCCTAAAGAATCCCAACGTAAATAACCTTCTTCAATGAATTGCTCAATGTGTTTTGGAGCAGATCCACCAGCACCAGTTTCAAATAATCCACCACCATTCATCAATGGAACGATAGATAACATTTTAGCAGAAGTACCAACTTCTAAAATTGGGAATAAATCTGTTAAGTAATCACGTAATACGTTACCTGTTACAGAAATAGTATCTAAACCTTGACGGATTCTTTCTAAAGAGAATTTAGTAGCATCTACTGGGTTCATAATACGAATATCTAAACCTGTAGTATCAAATTCTGGTAAGTATTTGTTTACTTTAGCAATCATTTCTCTATCGTGTGCACGATTTTCATCTAGCCAGAAAACAGCAGGAGTTTCTGATAAACGAGCACGAGTAACTGCTAATTTAACCCAATCTTTAATTGGTGCATCTTTAGCTTGGCACATACGGAAGATATCTCCAGCTTCAACAGCTTGTTCCATAATTATTTTACCTTCAGCATCTACCACACGGATAGTTCCTTCAGCTTCAGCTTGGAATGTTTTATCATGTGAACCATATTCTTCAGCTTTTTGAGCCATTAAACCAACGTTAGGAACAGATCCCATAGTTGTTGGATCTAAAGCACCGTTAGCTTTACAATCTTCGATAGTTGCTTGGTAAACACCAGCATAACAACGGTCTGGAATTATTGCGAAAGTATCTTGTTGTTTACCTTCAGTATTCCACATTTGTCCAGAAGTACGGATCATTGCTGGCATAGAAGCATCAACGATTACGTCAGATGGAACGTGTAAGTTAGTAATTCCTTTGTCAGAATTTACCATTGCTAATGCAGGTCCGTTAGCGATAGCAGCTTCAATAGCAGCTTTTACTTCAGCTTCTTGAGCGTGACCAGCGATTTTGTTATATAATTCTCCTAAACCATTGTTAGGGTTAATTCCTAATTCAGCAAATAATTCAGCATATTTAGCGAATACTTCTTCGAAATAAACAGAAACTACAGCTCCAAAAATAATAGGGTCAGAAACCTTCATCATTGTAGCTTTTAAGTGAGCAGATAATAATACACCTGCAGCTTTAGCTTCTTCTTTTACTTGAGAAACAAAAGCTTTTAAAGCAGCCAAGTTCATAACAGAAGAGTCAATAACTTCACCAGCTTTTAATGGAGCTAATCCTTTTAATTCTTTTACTGATCCGTCTTTACCAACGAATTCGATTTTGAATTGAGAATCGTTTTCAACAGTAACTGATTTTTCAGTTCCGTAAAAATCTCCAGCTTCCATATGAGCAACTTTCGTTTTAGAATCTGCCGACCAAGCTCCCATTGAATGTGGGTGTTTTTTAGCATAATTCTTAACAGCTTTAGGTGCACGACGGTCAGAGTTACCTTCACGTAAAACTGGGTTAACCGCAGAACCTAAAACTTTAGCATATTTTGTTTTGATTGCTTTTTCTTCTTCTGTTACTGCATCTGCAGGATAATTTGGTACAGCAAAACCGTGAGCTTGCAATTCAGCAATAGCAGCTGTTAACTGAGGAATAGAAGCAGAAATATTTGGTAATTTTATAATATTAGCTTCAGGAGTTGTTGCTAACTCTCCTAATTCTGCTAATGCATCGCCAATTTTTTGATCTTCTTTTAAAAATTCTGGGAAGTTAGCTAAGATACGTCCAGCTAATGAAATGTCTCTAGTTTCTACTTCAACGTTTGCAGCAGAAGTAAAAGCCTTAACAATTGGTAATAAAGAGTAAGTAGCCAACATTGGCGCCTCATCTGTTAATGTGTAAATAATCTTAGATTTTGACATTATTATTAAGATTTATTGAACGTTTGTTTTATTTTTAAATAATTACACAAAGATAATCAATTCTTACCGAAACGAAAGTGAATTAATTATAAATGAATCTAATTTTCAAAGAATTACCATTTTGGCAATTTCTCATTTTTATATATTGTAATTGTGAAAAAAGAACACCTTTTTTATTAAACCTTTTAATTTCTAAGTTAATGTTTTAGAAAATTATAATAAAAAAAGACCGAAATAAAATCGGTCTTTCTTATTAATATTTTAAGTAGATTATTTGTTAACTACTTCACCTTTGATTTTTAAAGCTACAACGCCATTTTCAACATTAGTAGCATTAGTTTCTACAGTGATTACTTTACTGATTTTTCCAGGGCTCATGTTGTATTTAACTTCAATTTTATCAGATTTTCCAGGCATAATTGGAGCCTGTGGTTTTGAAGGTACTGTACATCCACAAGTAGATCTTACATTTGTAATGATTAATGGTTGATCTCCTGTGTTTGTAAATTCAAAAACACGTACACCTGAGTCTTCACCTCTAACTACTGTTCCGTAGTCGATGGTGTTATTCTCAGCTTTGAATTGAATCTTTGGACCACCTTGGGCGAATGAAGCTGCTGTTATTAATAACATAGCAACCAAACTTAAAAATTTTTTCATCTTTACTTTGTTTTGTAAATTTATTGTTGATATAATTTTCAAAATGTATGCCAATCAAAAAAATCTTTTGAAATAGAAAATTATTATTTACGAATTTAGAAAAGTTTTAAAAAAGAAACAAAAAAAAGAATGTTATTTTTATATAACGTAACTTGAGTTACACAACTTTAGTTGTCTTTGTTCATATTTGTTATAAACAATACAATTTAAATATTAAATTGATTAACGCATTTAAGATACACCTGATGATAAATAAACAATTATTACTTCCGTATTATGGTAATCTGTTTGAAAGTGAGTTGCTAGAAGAAATGGCCAGTTTAAGTATATTGCATAAATTTGAACTTAATGACATCTTAATAGATTTAAATCAAACCATATCTCACATGCCGCTTTTACTTCATGGTGCAGTTCGCATTATGCGCGAAGATGATAACGATGGAGAATTACTATTGTATTATCTTGAGAAAGGTGATACTTGTGCCATGACAATGACTTGCTGCTTAGGGAATAAAATAAGTAATATTAGAGCAATTGCCGAAACCGATGGAGAAATGGTTATGATTCCGATTCAAAAAATGGACGAATGGCTTGTAAAGTATGCCAGTTGGAGATCTTTTGTGTTAAGTAGTTATCAAGACCGATTAGATGAAATGATTCGTGCAATTGATAATTTAGCCTTTAATGATTCTACAGGACGATTAAAAAATTATCTTATCGAAGTGGCGAGTGTAAATAAATCTCGAAAAATTAATAAAACACATGCCGAAATTGCTTACGAACTTAATACTTCGCGAGTGGTTGTTTCAAGATTGCTAAAAGTTTTAGAGAAAGAAAAATTTATAGAGCAACAGCGAAACATAATTACCATTTTATAAAAATATAAGACATTTCTAATTTAAAGAAATGTCTTTTTTTATCCACTTTACTGTGTAACTAATGTTACGAACTATTTTTATTGTTCTTCCGAAATTTGCAATGTTCAATAATAAAACAATGGAAATAATAGGATTTATTTTAACAATAGTAATCGGCATTTTAGTTGGTCTTTTTGGAGGAGGCGGAAGTATATTAACCGTTCCTGTTCTGGTTTATTTATTCGCAGTACCAACTTCATTAGCTACAACTTATTCATTAGCCTTAGTAAGTGTAACAAGTTTAGTTGCTGCTATTCCTTATATTCTAAAAAATCAAATTTCGTATAAAAGAGCCATCCAGTTTGGTTTACCATCATTAATAACAATTTATGGTATTCGCGCCTTTATATTACCTTCAATTCCGGAGCAATTTGATTTTTTAGGATTTACATTCGATAAAAATCTATTCATGCTAATCTTCTTTTCAATTCTAATGCTTGTATCAGGTTTCTTTATGATTAAGCAAAAAAGAAAAGATCCAGATTGTATCGATTGTCCTTATAATAGTTTGGTTTTGATTTTTTTTGGTTTAGCCGAAGGAATCATTACAGGAATTGTCGGAGCTGGTGGCGGATTTATAATTGTTCCTATTTTAATGATTTTCGGAAAATTAAATATGAAACAAGCCGTAGCCAATTCACTTTTAATAATCGGAGTTAAATCTCTAATTGGTTTTTTAGGTTCAAAAGATGTGATTTATTTAGATTTTCCTTTCTTAACTAAAATCATAAGTATTGCTATAGTAGGTATGGTTGTAGGATTACAATTGAACAAACGATTAGATTCCAAACAATTAAAACCAATTTTTGGATATTTTGTAATTATTATGGGTGTTTTTATATTAGTTAAAGAATTGATAATTAGTTAGTTTGTGTAACAAATGTTATGCTTTATAAATAAAGGAGTTAGTAAATTTACAGTACAAATTTAAAAAGTTAGAAAATGAAAATAGAACAAATTTATACAGGATGTTTAGCACAAGGTGCATATTATTTAGAAAGTAAAGGTGAAGCAGCAATTATTGATCCACTTCGTGAAACACAACCTTACATAGATCGTTTAACAAAAGATGGTGTAACTTTAAAATACATTTTCGAAACGCATTTTCATGCCGATTTTGTGAGCGGACATTTAGATTTAAGCAATAAAACTCAGGCTCCAATAGTTTACGGACCAACTGCAAACCCAGAATTTGAAGCTATTATCGCAGAAGATAATCAAATTTTTACGGTTGGAGATTTAAAAATTAAAGTGTTACACACTCCCGGTCATACTTTAGAAAGTACTTGTTACTTATTAATCGACGAAAATGGAAAAGAAACCGCTTTGTTCAGTGGAGATACGTTGTTTTTAGGTGATGTTGGTCGACCAGATTTGGCTCAAAAAGCAGTAAGTATGACACAAGAAGATTTAGCTGGTTTATTGTATGATAGTTTATACAACAAAATCATGCCGTTAGCAGATGATGTTACGGTTTATCCAGCACACGGAGCGGGTTCAGCTTGTGGTAAAAACATGATGAAAGAAACAGTGGATACTTTAGGGAATCAGAAAAAAATGAATTACGCTTTAAATCAGCCTTCAAAAGAAGCTTTTATCGCTGCAGTTACTGATGGTTTATTACCACCACCAGCTTATTTCGGAATGAATGTAGCAATGAATAAAAAAGGATATGAAAGTTTTGATAAAGTTTTATCACAAGGTTTAACTGCGTTAACTGTTCAGGAATTCGAAAATATGGCTGAACAAACCGGAGCCTTAATTTTAGATACCCGTTCAAACAATGATTTTGCAAACGGATTTATTCCTCAAGCAATCAATATCGGAATCAACGGAGATTTTGCTCCTTGGGTTGGTGCTATGATTGTCGATGTTAAACAACCCATTCTTTTAGTTACCGATCCAGGTATGGAAGAAGAAGTAGTTACTCGTTTAAGTCGTGTAGGATTTGATAATGTTTTAGGATTTTTAAACGGAAGTTTCCATGCTTGGTTAGCAGCAGATATAGAGGTTGATTTTGTAAATCGTATTTCAGCAGAAACTTTTGAAAAGCAAATTTCAGGAAAAGAAGCTATGGTAATTGACGTTAGAAAAGAATCTGAATACGAAGCAGAACACGTTGAAGAAGCTTACAGCAAACCATTATCTTACATTAATGAATGGATAAATTCGATTGATCCTAAGCAACATTTCTTTTTACATTGTGCAGGAGGTTACAGAAGTATGATAGCAGCAAGTATTTTACAAGCTCGAGGTTACAGAAATTTCACTGAAATTGCAGGCGGATTTAATGCGATAGCTCAGACAAACATTCCAAAAACCGATTTCGTATGCCAAAGCAAAGTTTTAAAATAATAGTATTCAGTATAACAATATTTATCATGTTCGGATTTTTAAAAAATATTTTTTCAGAAGGAAACAACGAAGAACTTCAAAATGTAATTCAAAATAAAGCATTCTTAGTTGATGTTCGTACACCACAAGAATTTGCAGAAGGAAATGTTCTAGGTTCAGTAAACATTCCGTTAGATCAAGTACCAAATCAATTGTCAAAATTCAAAAACAAAGAGCATATTGTTGTATTTTGCAGAAGCGGTAATCGCAGTGGTCAAGCTAAATCGATATTAGAACAAAATGGATTTGCCAATGTTACAAACGGCGGAACTTGGCAAAATATTAAAACTATTGTAGATGGAAAATAATAATAAAGATCTATCTTGTTGTGTTACACAATGTGATGTTCCTATGGATCAAACTTATTGGGAAAATCGTTGGGAAAAAGAAGAAACAAAATGGGATATTGGTTATCCAGCTCCAGCACTTGTAGAATATTGTAAGCAACTTAGCGACAAAAATATTTCAATATTAATTCCAGGATGCGGAAATGCTTACGAAGCAGAATATTTGTTAAATCAAGGGTTTACAAATATTACTTTAATTGATATTGCTCAGCAAGCTGTTGATAAATTAAAGCAAAAATTTGCTAATAATCCGGAGATAACAATTTTATGTGAAGATTTTTTCGAACATAAAGGAACTTATGATTTGATTCTTGAACAAACTTTCTTTAGTGCAATTCCACCATTTAAAAGAAAAGAATATGCAGCAAAGATGCAAGAAATTCTTTTAGAAAATGGATTGTTGGTAGGTGTTTTGTTCGATAAACAATTTAATAATCCGTTTCCACCATTCGGAGGTTGTCCATGTGAATACAAACCTGTTTTTGAACCGCATTTCGAAATCCTAAAAATGGAAGAATGTTACAATAGTATTCCGTCAAGAGCAGGTGATGAAGTTTTTATTAAATTAAAGAAAAAGTAAAATGAAAAACATTTTAAGCAATTGGAATTTCATGAGAATTCTCCGTTTAGTAATGGCAGTTTTCATTATCTTCCAAGGATTCGAAACAGAACAATGGTTATTTGTAATTGCTGGATTTATTTTTGCTTTATTACCTTTGTTCAATATAGGATGTTGCGGAACTTCTGGTTGTAATACTAATTTTAGTTCAAAAAAAGACAATCAGAATAATGAAACGACATTCACTGAAATTAAATAACAATTATAATGAAAGAATTTTTTAAAGCTAATATTTTGTGGTTCATCGGAATTCCTGTTGGATTGCTTGCAGGTTATTTGTATTGGAATTTTTATGGATGTACCGAAAGTTGTGCCATAACTTCTGATCCAACTAACAGTACCTTATACGGTGGTTTAATGGGAGGTTTAGTATTTTCATTATTTAAAAAAGAAAAAAGAAATGACATTTGAAGAAATAATTAATCAGGATAAGCCAGTTTTAGTAGATTTTTTTGCTACTTGGTGTGGACCTTGTAAAACACAAGCTCCAATTTTAGATGAAGTTAAACAACGTTTAGGTAATCAGGTTTCAATTATCAAAATAGATGTTGATCAAAATCAAGCCGTTGCTGCTACATATCAAGTTCGAAGTGTTCCTACCTTAATCATCTTTAAAAAAGGTGAAATTTGTTGGAAACAAGCAGGGGTATTCCCTACAAATGAATTAGAACGTATATTAAAAACATACATTTAATAATAAGACGAAATATTTTCATTAAGTTTACTTATGTACTCGTTTTATAAATTGATAGTCTATAAATATTTATGAAAAACAAATCAGTTATTTTTAATTTTTTTAAAACTCACAATTTTCTTTGGGTTATACTGGTTTGTTTTTCATTGACATCATGTTCGGTTAAAGAAGTTGTTTATGATATTTTTGAGGTTAATATTTCCAAACCTTTAAATAGAACCAAAACTACCAATCTATGTCAATACAATGTTGTACAAGAAATTCAGCAATGTAGTGTTGATGTCCTTAAAAAGCGTTTACTTCCACTTGTTGTAGATACACAAAATTTACTTTTTACTTCAATAAGTTATTCATTTTCACACTCTAATGAAGTAAAAAATAACAGTCCACCATTTTATATACTCTTTCAGCAATTAAAGTTAGCTATGGTTGTGTAATATTTTAGATGAATATTATACACTTTATAAAACTTTAATTATGAAAAATTTAAATGAGCAATTCCAGTCAGCTGGATTGTTTTCTATGGTTGTCCGTTGGGTTATCGGATGGACCTACTTTTCTGCATTTTGGCGTCGCCTAATTTTAGATAATAAATTAATTCCTAACGAAGCAGGATATATTGGAGAAAAATTCAATCATTTTTTACCCAATGCTTTAGGAATAAAACCTTTAATTGAACACCTGGTTTTAAATCCAGATCAGTTACAAATTGCCATGGTTGGTTTTACTATTGTAGAAGCAATCGTTGGTTTACTAATTATTTTAGGACTATTTACCAGATTAATGAGTATTGGAATTTTTAGTTTAGCCATGGGAATTCTTTTAGGATCTGGTTGGATTGGAACTACTTGTTTAGATGAATGGCAGATTGGTGTTTTAGGAATCGCTTCTGGTTTTACTTTATTCTTGACAGGAAGTGGATATTATTCAGTTGATAATTATCTGCTTAAAAAATATCCGTCATTACATAAATCAAAACTATTTAGATGGGTTGGTTCTGGATATTTGCCAATTCTGATTTCAAAAAGAGTTATTTTAGTGGTTTCTTTATTAATTTTCGGATTAACATTATATACGAATCAATATTTCCACGGTGGTGTTTTTGGAACTTTACATAACAAATCAGTCCGACCAAAGTTAGAATTATCACTAGTTGAAAAAACAGGAAACTCTATTACTTTAGAAGTTTATCGCACAGAAGGAGCAGACGTTTATGGTTCGTTTTTAATTGGAATTCAATTATTAGATTCAAATGGTAATATTTTAAAAGAGTGGAATGGAAAAGACTTGTCTGAATTTCCTAAAGAAAATATAAACAATCATTACGTTGCTAAAATTAAGCCTGGAAAATATAGTTTAATTATTCCTTTAGGAGCAAAAGCTAATTTAAAATTAATGAATAAAAATAGCTCGGAAACCAAATTCATTAAGTTTATTGACATTAGTGGATTGGAATGGGAAATTGAAATTTAATAAACACAAAAAAAATCACCTTCATGAGGTGATTTTTTTATTCCTTTTAAAAGAAAATCGATAAAATATATCCAAATAAAGCGCCACCAAATACAATGAAAGCACTATTTATTTTCTCAAATTTTAGTAAAGCAATTAAACAACATAAAAATATAAGTATGTTTTTCCAATCTATTAAAACATATTTTGACATCAGAATTGTAACCGCAGCAATTAAAGCTAAAGAAGCTAAATTAAGTCCGTTTAAAAACGACGAAAAAAGTACAGATTTTTTTAAAAAATTTGTTAGCGGTTGAACCGACCAAACTAATGCAAATGACGGAATAAATATGGCTAAAGTAGCATAAACAAGACCTGAAAAGCCGTTGATTTGGTATCCAATAAAGCTAACTGACGAAAAAACAGGTCCGGGTGTAAATTGTCCAACAGCAATTACATCAATTAATTGTTGCTGAGATAAACAACCATTTTTTACCAATTCTGTTTCTAAAAAGGCAAAAAGTACATAACCACTTCCGTACAAAATCGCTCCAATTTTTAAAAAAATTAAAAAGAGTTTTTGATTGGTTTCTGAAAAATCTAGAGAGAATAATCCAAGAGGTACTATGTTACTAATTATATTACTTTTTTTGTTTTGATAAATTGTAACACATACTCCAGCAAAAAGCATAAGAAGTAATTCGTTAATTCCTGTAACCGCGCCAATACAAACAATAATTGCTAACATTATGGCAAACCAACCTTTAATATTTTTTTTTACTAAAGGTAAAATAGCTGTTAAGATAACAGCAATAATGGCCAGTTGAATTCCGTAGATATAAGCTTGAATTTCTGGTAATTTACCATATAAAGCGTAGAAATAAGCAAAAACACCAGTGATGATAACCACAGGGAAAATAAAACAAATACCTGCTACAAGTAATCCTTTCCAACCTTTTTGATCATAGCCTATATGAATAGCCATTTCTGTACTATTTGGACCTGGAATTAAATGTGTGATGCTTAATAGGTCTAAAAAATGTTTTTCTGACATCCATTTTTTTTTAGTAACCACTTCATTTTGTATCATCGAAATATGTGCAGCTGGGCCACCAAATCCTATTATTCCAAGTTATAAAAATACTTTAGCAAGTTCTTTTAACGAAGTCATTTTGAAGTTTAATATAAAAATGCAAAATTAAAGCTATTTTTATATTAAGTATTGATTAATAGTTTATTTTATTGTTAATAGGTTAATATATAATAAAAGCGTTCGGTTCATTAACCGAACGCTTTTATATCTTAAAAATTTATTACACTTTACAGAACTAAAATAAAGTAACTATATAATAAACGAACATTGCTATTAAAGCTGAAACAGGAATAGTTAATATCCAAGCCCATACTAAACTGATGGTTACTCCCCAACGAACAGCAGAAATACGTTTTGTAATACCAACCCCGATAATAGAACCAGTAATTGTATGAGTTGTAGAAACAGGAATTCCAAAATGTTCTGTTACATATAAAGCAGCAGCACCAGCTGTTTCAGCAGCAACACCTTCTAATGGTGTTACCTTTGTAATTTTAGATCCCATTGTTTTTACAATTTTCCAACCTCCACTTAAAGTTCCTAAACCAATGAATAGGAAAGATGCTAATGGAACCCATCCCCAATGGTCAACGAAATAGCCAAATCTTTGCGATACATCAATTGTTTCATAAGGATTTGAATAAGTTTCTGGTAATGCCATATGGAAACTAATTACTGCAGCTCCAATAATACCCATAACTTTTTGTGCATCGTTTCCACCGTGTCCTAAACTAAATAAAGCAGAAGAGACCAATTGTAATTTTTTAAACCATTTTTCTGCCTTATGTGGGTTAGATTTTCTACAAATCCACATAATAGCTACAGTTATAAAATATGCTAAAATCATACCTAATAGAGGTGCACCGAAAATAAAGAAGAATGTAGGTAAAACTTTTGCATAATTAACTACATCAACACCTGCCACAGATAAAGCTCCTGCATATGCAATAGCAGCTCCCATGAATCCACCTAATAATGTATGTGAAGATGAAGAAGGAATTCCTAATCTCCAAGTTAATAAATTCCATAAAATTGCAGCAATCAAACCAGCAAAAATTACTTCAAGCGTAATAAATTGTTCGTTAACAGATTTTGCAATTGTGTTTCCAATTTTAAATTCACCAATAATATATAATGATATAAAATAAGCAGCAAAGTTAAAAAATGCAGCCCAAAGCACAGCCTGAAAAGGTGTAAGTACTTTCGTTGTTACGATAGTTGCAATTGAGTTTGCAGCATCGTGGAAACCATTAATGTAATCAAAACCTAAGGCTAAAATAATAATAATTAATAAAAGCCAACCGCCGTTTACACTAAGGTTATTTAATAGGTCAAATAACTCCATAATTAGATAAAATTTTTAATTATGAGTATTTAACTGTAACTGCTTCTAAAACATTTGCTACTTTACGGCAACTATCTGTTGCAGATTCTAAAGCCATCATAACTTCTTTATAACGAATAATATCCATTACATTCGCTTCGTTTTCAAAAATATCAGCCACAGCTTTATCAAATACTTTATCTGCTTTTCTTTCTAATCTGTAGATATTTTTACAACTTTCACCTATTTTATTTAAGTTGCTAAAATCATTTAAGTGATTAACTGCAGAGAAAATTTCAGAACAAGTTTCTAAGTTAACTTCAGTTAATTTACGTAATGGTTTGGTAACTTTATCAATTTGGTATAAACGCATACGAGATGCAGCATCGCTCATGTTATCAGCAACTTCGTCAATTGAAGTCATCAAAGCGTGAATATCTTCTCTGTCAAATGGAGTAATAAAATTTCTTCCTAATTCAACCCTTGTTTTTTGTGCAATAGTCTCAATTTCAGACTTTAAAACTTCAACTTCTTTTAATAAATCATTTCTATCTTTACTTGGTAAAGTTAAAGCTTCATGTAACGTTTCTGATAAAACTTTTAGTTTTAAAGAAATCTCTTGGAACAAAGGATAAAACACTTTATCTTTTGGTACTAAAAACTGAAAAATTGAATTTAATGACATAATTATCTATTTATATTTTCGGCTGCAAATATAATAAGTCAATGTTAAGTTAACGTTAAGTGAAGTGTTTTTTAATTCAAATGACAAATTAGTGAATCGAAATGAATTTTAAAATTACGAAATTATATTCAAAATTTGTATTTTAGCAAGCTTAAACCAAACAATACTATTAAAAATTAAATTATGGATATTAACTTCAATAAGAACGAAGATCATAATAAATTATTACTATCAGATTTAAAGCGAAAATTTGCTAAAGTTAAATTAGGTGGGGGTGAAAAACGTATCGCTAAACTTCATGAACAAGGAAAATTAACAGCGAGAGAGCGAATTGATTATCTTTTTGATAAAGATTCGAAATCAATTGAAATTGGTGCTTTTGTTGGAGACGAAATGTATCAAGAGCACGGTGGTTGTCCATCAGGTGGCGTTGTAGTTAAAATAGGATACATAAAAGGTAAGCAATGTATCGTTGTCGCTAATGATGCTACAGTTAAAGCTGGAGCTTGGTTTCCTATTACCGGTAAGAAAAATTTGAGAGCTCAAGAAATTGCTATTGAAAATAAATTACCAATTATTTATTTAGTTGATTCAGCTGGTGTTTATTTGCCATTACAAGATGAAATTTTCCCTGATAAAGAACATTTTGGACGTATTTTTAGAAACAATGCAATAATGAGTAGTATGGGAATTACTCAAATTGCAGCTGTTATGGGAAGTTGTGTTGCAGGAGGTGCTTATTTGCCAATTATGAGTGACGAAGCTTTAATTGTTGATAAAACAGGAAGTATTTTCTTAGCAGGAAGCTATTTAGTTAAAGCTGCTATTGGTGAATCAATTGATAACGAAACTTTAGGTGGTGCTACTACGCATTGCGAAATTTCTGGAGTTACAGATTATAAAGCAAAGGATGATAAAGATGCTTTAGATAAAATTAGAAATATCGTTGATAAAATTGGTGATTATGACAAAGCAGGTTTTAGTAGAATAGAACCTAAAAAACCTGCTGAAAATCCTGAAGATATTTATGGAATTCTTCCAAAATCAAGAAGCGAACAATACGATATGATGGAAATCATCAAACGTTTAGTTGATAATTCTGAATTTGAAGAGTATAAAGAAGGTTACGGACAAACTATTATCACTGGTTACGCGCGTATTGATGGTTGGGCTGTAGGAATTGTAGCTAATCAACGTAAAGTAGTTAAAACAACTGCTGCAAAAACAAAACCAAGTGAAATGCAATTTGGTGGAGTAATTTATTCTGATTCTGCTGATAAAGCTACTCGTTTTATTGCGAACTGTAACCAAAAGAAAATTCCTTTAGTGTTTTTACAAGATGTTACTGGTTTTATGGTAGGAAGTAAATCTGAACATGGTGGAATTATCAAAGACGGAGCTAAAATGGTAAATGCAGTTTCAAATTCTGTTGTTCCTAAATTTACAGTTGTTGTAGGAAATTCATATGGCGCCGGAAATTATGCAATGTGCGGAAAAGCTTATGATCCACGTTTGATTTTTGCTTGGCCAAGTGCAGAACTTGCTGTAATGGGTGGAGCTCAAGCTGCTAAAGTTTTGTTACAAATTGAAGCATCTTCTTTAAAAGCAAAAGGCGAAGAAATTACACCAGAAAAAGAAGCAGAACTTTTTGATAAGATTAAAGCAAAATACGATAAACAAGTTTCTCCTTATTATGCGGCAGCTCGTTTATGGACAGACGCAATTATTGATCCATTAGATACAAGAACTTGGATTTCTATGGGAATTGAAGCAGCTGATCACGCTCCGATTGAAAAGCCTTTTAATTTAGGTGTTATTCAAGTTTAATTTCTTAAATTTATATACGTTAAAGTCTATCTTTTTTGATAGACTTTTTTTATTCACCAAATGCAAATTGCCCAAAATGCAGGAATCAACATCAACTACTTCATACAAATATTTACCATGGTTGGCTGCGATCTCTATATTCATGCAATCGTTAGACGGAACTATTTTAATTACTTCGTTGCCTTCGATAGCAAAAGATATGAATTATTCGCCTTTAGAAATGCAATCTATAATTGTAAGTTACACACTTACATTGGCTATTTTTATTCCATTAAGCGGTTGGCTTTCTGACAAATTTGGAACCAAAAGAACCTTTAGTTTTGCTTTAGCTGTTTTTACCTTAGGTTCATTATTTTGTGCGATTTCACCAGATTTAACTTCGTTAATAATATCAAGAATTATACAAGCTATCGGAGGTTCAATGATGGTGCCTGTGGCTCGTTTAGCTATTTTGTACGCGTTTCCAAAAAATCAATTATTGAAAGTGATCAATTTTATGACGATTCCTGGATTAATCGGGCCTGTGATTGGTCCGAGTTTGGGAGGTTATTTGTCAGACAATTTCTCCTGGCATTGGATTTTTTTAGTAAATCTACCAATAGGAATTATAGGTTTGCTTTTTACTCAAAAGATTATGCCAAATTTTACAAATAAAGTAGGTGAATTTGATTTGATTGGTTTATTGTATTTCAGTTTAGCATTGGTTGTTTTTACCTTTTTGCTTGAGCTTTCAAGTGTTGGAATTACAAGTTTCACTTTAGTATTAGCTTTATTATCTATTTCAGTTTTTTTTGCAATACTTTATATCAAACACTCTAAAAAAACAACGGATCCGATTGTTGATTTAAATTTATTTAAAATACGAACATTACGAATTGGTTTGTCTGGAAGTTTATTTACACGTTTGGGAATTAGTGGAATTCCGTTTTTACTTCCTTTAATGTTACAAGTCGGTTTTGGGTATTCTGCATCTGTTGCTGGTTTGTTACTTTTGCCTTCTGCTTTAAGTAATGTAATTATAAAACCTTTTGTGGTGCCTTTAGTTCAAAAAATAGGTTACAGGAATATTCTTATAAGTAATACATTAATTTTAGCTGTAATTATTTTTACTTTTAGTTTTGCAACTAAAGAAACACCTTTAGCTTATTTTATATTTTTGATGGTAATTTATGGAGCTGTAAATTCCATTCAAATGGCTTCTATGAATACACTTTCTTTATCAGATTTAGATAATGATAATGCCAGTTCTGGAAATAGCCTATTAGCAATTATGCAACAACTTTCAATGAGTTTCGGAATTTCAGCTGCCGCTTTAGCTTTATCTTTTTATAAAAATAGAACTGGTTTTATCGAAGGAGATACGGTAAGTGCTTTTAAATATTCATTTATAACTTTAGGAATATTAACTGCATTGTCTACATTTGTTTTTACTAAATTAAAAAAAGAAGATGGAAATCTTTTTTCAGGTAAGTAAAACTTTCATATGAATATTATTAACGATTCACTTACTCAATTTACCATATACATAAACTATTCAACGGTCTTGCGTTAGCGGTTGCAGCGGAATCCTTTTGTGGAATGAAGTCGAACAAAAGATTTAGCGGAAGACGCGACGCTGCAAAAACGACCTAAGGAGTTTTTGTGAGCGAACGCCATAAAAAAAATGTTTCAAAATGAATTGAAGCGTTGCTATATTACTTTTCTTTTTTTAGTAAATGATTAACTACAGTTTCGGCAGAATAAAGCCCGAATAAAGCCGGCATCCAACTGTTAGTTCCAAAAAATGATTTTTTGAAATTTGAACCATCAGTCATTTTCAAACTGTTTTCATCTGGAGTTTCTGTAGAATAAACCGCTTTAACTCCTGATTTAATACCTTCTTTACGCAAACGTTTACGAATAACTTTTGCCAGCGGACAAACATCGGTTTTGCTAATATCTTTAACAATCACTTTACTCGCAAGCATTTTACCACCTGCTCCCATATTGCTAATTACCTTAACACCTTTGCGTTTTGCCGCAATAATTAAATTTAATTTAGGCGTAATACTATCTATACAATCTAATACGTAATCAAAATCGGTTGTAACAATTTCTTGAGCGCGCTCTGGTGATAAAAATTCTTCAACTCGAGTTAAATTTAATTCTGGATTAATATCCATTAAACGATCACCAACAAGCTTAATTTTTGGCACTCCAACTGTAGAGTGTAATGCTGGTAATTGTCGATTGATGTTTGTTATATCAACTACATCGCCATCTACAATGGTCATATTCCCTACTCCGGCACGCGCTAAAAACTCGGCTGCGAACGAACCTACTCCACCTAAACCAACTACTAATACATTCGAATTTTTTAAGGTATCTATTCCTTCTGTTTTAAATAATAATTCTGCTCTTTCTTGCCAAACAGCCATTCTTTCCAATTTTATCGACCATGCACCCCGATCTAAAAATCGGACATTAATCGCGGTTAAAAACTTTTATATAATTTTGTTCAATTATTTTTTCAACATCGGTTTCTAATACCAATGAAGCTTTTGCGTAAACTTGATCAATAGTTTCTTCGATCATATCGGTTTCAAGAAAAAGAAATTCGGTAGGAACTTGCTTTAAAACATTTGAAAGTTCTGGATTACGAAGTAAATATTTTCCGAAAGAAAGATAAAAACCGTTTTTATTTAAACTTTCTGCAACTTGAATGTTTTTAGAAAATCCATGTATAATCATAGGTACCGAAATTTTCAGTTGCTTTTTAATTTCAATTACTTCTTGATAAGCTGAAACGCAGTGCAAAATTACAGTTTTTTTATATTTCTCAGCAAGTAAAAGTTGGTCTTTAAATACAGAAATTTGATCAGCAATTGGAGTATCAATTCTTTTATCTAAACCACATTCTCCTAAAGCTCTACAATTTGGATGCATCAAAGTTTCTTCAACAATTTGTAGATCTCGATTTAAATTTTCAAAATCAATGTACCAAGGATGAATTCCAACAGAGAAATTAGGTAACGAAACATCAACCTCGTTAGGATATTGATTCACCATTTCTATAACATCTTCCCTATTTGAAAATTGATGGGTATGAATGTTATATTTCATTATTAGAATAAGTTACTCCAGCCTTAATTTCAATATCTAAAAAATTTTCTTCAGGAGTGATTGGACATGAATATCGAATTGAATAGGCACAATATGGATTATAAGCTTTATTGAAATCAATAATCATTTTATTTGAATCTGGTATTTCAACATCTAAATAACGACCTCCACCATAAGTAATTTCTCCACTTGTTAAATCGTAGAAAGGTAAAAACAGATTCTTCTCAAAACCTTTACGTTTACTCAAAGCGATGTTTTGATATACTACTAATTGAAGTGGTTTTTCATCAATTGTAAAATGAAGAATTCCGTATTTTTTATATTCTTGTTGCTTTTTACCAGTTGACGGCATTAAAAAAGGTTTTTCGTTTTTTAAGATTTCCAATTCTGCTTCTACAATAAATTTCTCATCAATATCGAAAAACGTAATTCCTTTAAATACTTGTTTTTCGTCTTTATCTAATGGGGTGGTTTCTGCATTATTATAAAACGATACTAATTCAGTTTGATATTTCTGTGCAGCTTCTGTTTTATTTTGTGCAAAATTCAAAAATGGCAATAACCAAAAAAGGACAATTATTTTTTTCATTAGTAATTTTAATTTTATGAATTGCAAATTTCAAAATAATTTGTTTTTTTCTCACATTTTAACAAACAAATCTGAAAACCAACGCTTTAAGATTTATGAAAACTTAAAAAAAAACACTTCATTACATTTAAACAAAAACTAAATTACTAAAAATATTAAAAAAAACATACTTTTTAACACAATACAGAAATTAATACTAAAA
>NZ_CANRNX010000018.1 GCF_947632075.1 uncultured Flavobacterium sp. | reverse complement strand
AACTTAGTATATACAAAATCGTATTTTTTGAAATAATACCAGCTAATAAAACGGGTTTAAATGTAAAACTTAGTATAAACACTATTTAAATCACTAATGAACAACCTTATAAATAGTAACGGTATTCAGGTTGAAATAACGAAGATATACCAAATGAAAACTTACGACTCTTTAATTGAAGGAATAGGAGATAAAGAGTTTAATGACGATTTATTAATAGATATAAAACAGCGTGCAAAACGAGTTTTATACAATAATACCATTCATATAATTGATCCACGTGTGAAAGATCAAGACGACTTTCC
The DNA here is from genome assembly GCF_947632075.1 of uncultured Flavobacterium sp. Lineage (GTDB taxonomy): Bacteria > Bacteroidota > Bacteroidia > Flavobacteriales > Flavobacteriaceae > Flavobacterium. The sequence continues at coordinate 34,650 of NZ_CANRNX010000018.1, read as the reverse complement.
CGAATTTACTGTCATCTTAGAATTACTGGTTTTTAATACATTTAAAGATCTCGATAAAGATTATTCTGCTTTAACAGTCATTTGTTTTCAAGATCAATTTGCCTTTCCTCTATCGAATGAAAACGTAAGAAGATTAGAGCAAATACCTTTTCAGGAATTGTGTAATGAATATAGTTTTTAAATATATTTCTTATACATCTTCAAACTAATTTGAACACCTTATTGAGAAAATTAAGACAGTGTTTGGTTTAATACTCAATTATAAGTTTTGGATTTCCTTCAAAGTATTTGGACCTATAAACTCTTCTCCAGTTTTTAAATAAAGCGCATGTCTGCTCATCATACTTGCAGGAGCTCTCTTAACATACAATTTTGATTCAGATATATGAGCAGGTAATAATAACGACTTTATTTCTTTTGACAAAGTATTTGTTGTAGCTATTAATACCTCATTCCCCTTACTATCAATACTTTTTAGAGAATTCGAACCTGACTTATACAAGAAGATAGCCTGTTTGTATTTTTTACATAGATCTACACCCAACATTTTAATAAGTGCTTCGTCTTTCAATTCGTTAGAAACCTTGTTATTACCTTTTGGTAAGTTAGTAATGTATAAAATACGTAATTGGAGCGAATTAATACCTTCATCAAATATTTGAAAAAATTCCATAAATGAGAAATTAGCCACATTAAGATCTTTTCTTAGCTGTTGGTGTAATGCATCATTCTCTTCTTGGCTCTTCGTATAATCGTATGTACTAATTATCAAAAAATCTTGACGATTTAAAAAATAGTTATCAACGAATTTATCTTTTACATATAGTAATTCTTTCATAGTTTATATCTGTTATTAAGGAAATAGAATATACCCCATCCCGGTTAAAGTTTCTGTTATCTATAATTATATTAGTATACCTTGAAAATATTTAAAAGCAGCGCTTTTTTCTATTTTCACGATTTTTTCCTTTGTATCGTATTATATTTTTCTTGAATGCCCATAAGCGTCTAACTATATAGGGGTAGTGTGGTTTTGAGATAGCTCTTTATTATTTTTGAGTAACGCTTGTTAAATACAACTGGTCATTTTTCATTTCAAATTTGTAGTGTTTTTCATATTCTTCGTAATAATCACTTCTCATTTCTATTTCTGATTCTTTGGTTCGTATATAAACGAAAGTATCTTCAGAATAAAATTCGATTTCACTAAATGTATTTTGTATTGTAGAGGTATAAGGAATGGTTGGACAATCTTCTAATTCTTTACTAACTCTTGGATCCGATTGAAACCATTTTCTCAAAAAACCTAAATGGCTGTCTGAACACTGATACCCTAATTGTAAAGCATCTAGTAGCACACATTTTAGATTATCTCTTGCTTCTGTAGCACTGTCTCCGTCCCACCAGCATTCATTACCAACAAACGTAACAACATAACCTAAACATGCTTTATCTCTTTCATTAATTGTTTGAAAAAAAGTTGAATCTATAGCAAACGAATTCATCGTTAATCCATTTTTATCGGTTATGTTTTCTCTCCAAACAATTTTTTTAAATTCTTTGACTTTAGGCTGTTCTTTTATAGTATTGAAAGAAGGAGTGGGGGAATTAGCAACCTCTTTCTGACAAGAAACTAAAGAAGTTACACTTAAACAAAGGAGTAGGAATGCTTTTTTCATAAATTATTTTTTTAAGAATTGACGGATTTGTTTTTGGGTTTGTTGTGTAGATTGTTCTCTTCCTATAAAGGTAACACTTTTTGCTCCCATATTTTCTAACCATTGGGTCCAATAGGATTGTAATATTTCAAAGTGATAACCTTTTCCTATTTTTCGTTCATTTACTTCACAAATCAATACATCAGTATGACTTAAATCTACTGCTAATGTAGGAATAGATAATCCTAATTGTTTGATTTTTTGATCAATAGTTCCGTTGATAACAGCAGCTTTTAATTCTTTTTCAAAACCTACAATTTTTGTGTCTGCAGGTTGGTTTTCTCCTTCCAAATAACCATCGGTTATAATCACTAATTTATTTCGAAAATTGTTTTTTAGATCGGACGTTTTTAATTGATTGGGTAAGTACCGTCTAAAATAAAATTTATAATCAGCACCTAACGGTTGTTGAAGGGCAGCTGCATATAATTTTGAAACATTTGTTTTTACTAATTGATCTAATGAATCATTAAATAATGTTCGATTCGGTTGGTTTCTTCCTTTTTCTGAAAGATCCAAACGCAGGTTATTTGCAATAGATGAAAACGTGCCTTTGGCTTGATCTAGATCCGTTACATTCACACTAAAGAAATCGTTGGATTGTTTTTTGAATTTAGAAATTTTTACAAACTCTTCCCAAATGGTTTCGATAATCAATTGATCGTTTGCAACTTGACCAGGATTATTAAATTCATCAATAATCCTACGAGATAAATCAGGTACAACAATGACATTCATACTTTTTTTGCCCTTCGGAAGGTGATCAATAAGTACTAACATATCGTCAGCTTCTACTTCTAATTCTTCCGCACGATCGCTAATTGCTGTCATGATTTTTTTAGATGTAGATGCATTTACATCTTTACTAAAAGAGTTCCAAATATGAACCAATTCTTCTGCATTCTCAGCTTTTTTAATTTCTTTTTTTGCCTCAGATAAAGGTGAAGTATAAGAAGCTAATAGCGTAATAAATCCTACAATTGTTGCAACAATGCCACATGTTATATAAAGTGTTTTCTTTTTCATAAACTATAATTTTATTGGTTCTTTTAAATCTGCTGCTTTATCAGTAAGCCATTGGGAAGCCATTGCTGATATCAATTCACTATTTTGTGTAGCGTAAGCTTTTCCTTGAGAATTCGTTAAAAAGGTGATCCATCCATTTTTGAAAGCGCCTACGTATCCTTTGATCGTATTTATATTGATAGAAACCATCCCTTTTCTGATATCAATGATTTCTTGTTGAAGTTTATTGATCTTTTCTTTAATACTATATATTTGTTGGGTTCTACTCAATATCATTTGATCAACCTCTAGTACGAGCTTTTCTTCAAAAGCTATTTTCTCATCCATTTTTTTTATATGCTCTTTAGTTACTTCATCTAACGTTTTTAAAGCTGGATGTGATAACACTTGATGTAAGCATATTCCCCATAAAATATAAGTAGCAAATCCTAAAGCTAAGATCAAATAGAAGTTAACATCACTAAAAATCATATTGAAACTCCAAAGTGTATCGGTTTCTCCAACAATGTATTTATTATGATGAACAGCTTCAGAAATTTTATAACCAATAATAGCATCTATTAAAAAGGCCAATAAAATAATGGCTGTTAAAGAAAAATAGGCGGGTTTTTTATCATTTTCTTTTCTTTTCTCGTTCTGGTCAATGAGGTTGTGCATTACATATCCCAAACATAAAAAAACCATTGGTAATAGGGTTATGATTAAGAATGTGCTGAGTCCATTTTCTAGCGCGCTTCCAAATACATCCGGAATGATAAATCCTAAAGAATCTTCTGGCACTCCAAAAAAAACAGAATATAACGAAGAGGAATAGAATAAAAATAAAAATATGGTTAGAAAAATAAGAATAACTATTCCAAAAATTAAAGTAATTGGGTTAATCGATTCTTTACTTCCATTGGTCTTTAAAGAAATCAATTGATCTTTGTACGAACTTATTTTTTCTAACAAAGAATGTTTTCGTTCAACCAGTTGTTGATTTTCTAATTCTAATTGTTTGATTTCATGATCACATGAGTGAATCATTTGTTGTTTTTCACTTATTGATTTTTCTTTTTCATCATCGCTTAAGGATAACGTAGCAAGATATTTTTGATACAATGTATCCAAAGAATCTTTTACCGAATCTAAATTGCCCAATACGTTTGTAGCAATATTAAAACCATATTTTGTAATTGCCTCCTGATCGTTGAAATTGATGGTTTCTTGTGTAGATGTAGGCGTAAAAGGCAATGAAATAGTATTTTTCTCAGACATAGTTATAAGTATTTGAGGTTACACATTTGTTTGATGCAATATTACAATTGAACTGTGCAGCTATACTTCATATAAAAAAATAAAAGGTTTTGTTTCGTGTGAACTTTAACTGCACGGGTTGTTTTTAGGTTTGCATTGTAATCAAAAACAAAAAAGCGTATGATGAAAACTACACAAGAGCAACAAAATATTATCGAAGCTGTTCAACAAGGAAACACTCATATTATCATTAATGCAGTAGCCGGAGCTGGTAAAACTTCAACGTTGATTGAAGCGTTAAAAGCCGTTTCTGCTCATGATAATGTGTTGTTTTGTGCTTTTAATGTAAGTATACGAAAAGAGATAGACCAACGGGTTTGTGCCTTTAATCAAGGAAATATTGATGTAAAAAACATCCATCAATTAGGATTGGAATTAGTTCAAAATTATTCTACAGATAGATTAAAAATAAATGCTAAGAAATATTCTCATTTATTTAATCAATGGATGGTAACTGACGGAAAGTTACTTTGGGAAGCGTTCATTTTGGCTACGAAAAAGGTTTTGAAAGAAGAAACGAAAGAACTCTACAAGGTTTTTCAGAAAATTATTTTAGACACAGTAGATAAAGTTCGTTTAAATCTTGTGAAAAAAGATTTCAATAAGTTCTTAAAGTTGAATGAGCATTATGGCTGTTTAGACAAAAATAAATTTGAACATCAATTCGAAGAATTACTTCCATTGATTTTTAACTGTACTTACCAATTGATTGAATTGGGAACCAATGAATACTACGAAAATAATAGTATTGATTTTGTAGATATGTTGTATTTGCCAATGATTTTAGATTGCAAATCGTTACATCAATACGATCGTATATTTATTGATGAATGCCAAGATTTATCCAAAGCGCAATTAGGAATTGTTTTGAAATTTACTACTCAAGCTACTAAAATTGTTGCTGTTGGAGATCCTTATCAGTCAATTTACGGATTCACAGGAGCGGATAGTTCTGCATTCGATAATTTCAAAAAGATATTAACACCTCATATCGAATTGCCCCTAACTGCATCCTTTCGTTGTCCTGAGGTAATCACCGATTTGGCGAAAGAAATCAGATCAGATATTACATCTGTTCATTCCAAAAAAGGATCGGTAGAAATAATTTCTAAAGATGAATTGATAGAGAAGGCAAAAGCTGGTGATATGATTATTTGTCGGTGGAAAGAACCTTTAATTGAGATGGTTTACCGTTTGGTGGCAAACCATAAGAAAATAACCATTGATATGGAAGAAATCAATGAAATCGTATATCAATTAACTGCTTTATTCACTGCATTCGAATTAGAAAATAAACTATCAGATGAATTACTTTCAACTAGTTTTTCAAATGAAATTGTAAAACGAAATGTAAAAAGAACGCGTTTGCAACTTCCAGAGCATTTGTCCTATGAAGGCAAGAGTGCTGCATTGGAAAAGATGGAAGAGGTACTGGAGTCGAAAATGAATTTTATTCGATTCTTGTATGTAAAATACCAACATCTAAACATCAACCTCAATCAATTGTGTGCTCACTCTAAGGAACTATTTAAAGATACTAAAGAGGCTATTCGACTGTCTACTATTCACAAGGCAAAAGGTTTAGAAGCCGATAATGTTTACCTGTTAAAATACGAAGAAATGCCACTGAAATATACAAACCAGAAAGATTGGGAATATATTCAGGAACAAAACTTAAAATATGTAGGTATTACAAGAGCTAAACAATCTTTGTATATCGTTGCCGAAGAACAAGAAAAAAAAGAAGTAAAACCTTCATTTTCAAGTGGTAAAGACAATTTTTTCTTTTATTGATTTATTGCGAAGTACTGCTGCACACTTACGTTTTAGATTTGCAGTATCAAAATAAAACAAATAGTTTATGAAAGAATATCCATCCGGTTGATTAGTTGCGAAATGTAAAAAAGGCATTTTATTTTCTGAGAAGTATGACTGCACAACTGCCTTTTACATTTGTAATATAATTAAAAATAAAAAACACACACGCCTATGTAAATATCCAAAAATAGTAATCAAGTAAGTACAATAAATTAATATTCAAATTTTTTAAAACTTCTATCTATGCAACTAACCAATACACCATCGTTTATTAAATTCTCTGTAGTTCCTTCTTCATTTGTAGATGCTAATATCAGTTCCTTTGATAAAGAAACCTATGTTACAGAATCCGCAAAATGCATTTATATGGGAAATGAACCAAAAGATTCATATCATGATTTTACAACCGATGAGTTAGAAGAAATGCATCTAGACAATGAATCCTTAATTAAAAAATTTGATGTATACAAAGAAGTACTACTCAAAAAAGAAATTGACCATCACACCTCTTTTAGTTGCATTATCGATTGTAGAAATCTTAAGGCTATTAAACTAAATAGGGAGTATATTCAATTACCGGAAATGATCTATCATTCTATAGTAAAAAGTTTAAAAGGGACTACAAAAAAAAGATATGGAATTAATAGATACAAACATTGTTTGCATTATCATAAGCCTGAATATATAAAGCAAATGAAAGTTGATTTTAAATCAATGACGACCCTTCATGTATTAGACGCCTTGCCTGATACATTATCCATCCAAGAAGTAGCAGCATTTATTCAACAAGTAGATTACGAGTTGGCTATGTTTCAAGAGCTTCTATCCCAAACATCTTCTAATGATGTGATTATCGTTGAAGAAATTCACTCTAACAATACTAATGAACTAATCTCTTTTCTTCTTGATTAGTTCAATAAGACTTCAAAATCAACGCCAAGCGTTTCTAACAACAAATTTTCAATTTTTAAACACTTTATCTATGAGAAATTTATCTTCTATTATTGGTTCAATGTCGAACAATTCTATCATCGCTGTAAAAGGTTTGCCAGCTTCATTACTTCCTAACGAAATAAAAGCCAAGTGGTTTGATGCTGATTTATGGGAAAATGACACCATCGATTTACAAAAATTATATACCAAAGAATTTAAACGTAAAATAATAGCACTCACAGATACGTTAGAAACTCCGGTTTTCATTTCGTATGAAGCTTTGGTAGCTGCTTTTCCAATCTTGAAAGAATTTGGCTACGAGGCAACCCTTCGCGTGGTCAATATGCAATTCGTTAGTCATGTAGCAAACAATTTCAGCAATACTTTAATTGAAACCAATGAAGAATGCATGGAAGAATGCACTATTTGGGAATCTATTTTATCAGATATCATTTCTATAGATGATGCATTTTATATTCAATACAAAGATGGAGAATTATTAGCAAACGCAGAGGTTGTAGATTGTTTTGCATCTAATGAAATTGCATTTAATGATTTAGAAACGGTAATAGATTCTAAATTAAACAACGCGCATACATTAGTACAGTTTGAAAACAACGATTATATCGCTAGGGTGTACCAATGGTTACACACGCATCCTACAAATGTAAATCTTGTCATTGATCAAGGAGTTTTGAAAAATGAGGTCAGTAAGAGAACGTTTGGAAAAATTTTATCGGTTTTAGAAACTTTTCAAATAGACTATAAAGTTCAACGTTTGGTACATGATGTATCAAAAAGTTCAAAACCAGAAATCAATGAGTTGTTGAAAAAATACTGGGGTGAAAATGCAGCCTTCAAATCATTAGAAATCTATGCAGATCCAGACATTTCTAAAGAAAAGATGCAAATCAGTCAAGCCGATATTATTGAAACAATTATCGATGAATACGAAAAAGGAGTTCAACCTTCTCAATTGTCAAGCGATGTGTTTTTTACTGCTTCAACAGGTGCAGGAAAATCGTTAATGTTTCAAATTCCCGCGATGTACTTAGCAAAAAAATACAATACGTTAAGTATTATTGTTACGCCTTTGAAAGCGTTAATGGAAGATCAAGTATTCAATTTAAAAAATCGTTCCAATTACCACCGAGTGGCGTTTATTAATGCAGATGTCAATTACCTGGAGCGTGAAGTAACTTTAGAATTGATTGAAAAAGGCGAAATCGATTTGTTGTACTTGGCACCAGAATCGCTATTGTCTTACGACATCAAAGATTTTTTGCGAGGTAGATCTTTAGGATTGTACATCGTAGACGAAGCGCATACCGTAACTACTTGGGGAAGAGATTTCCGTGCCGATTATTGGTATTTGGGAACGCACATCCAAAAATTAAGATCGCAGTCTAAATACAATATACACCGCGATATGAATTTTGTGGTGGTGGGAGCTACAGCTACAGCGCCATACAATGGAACACATGATGTTGTTTTCGAAACGATTAGTAGTTTACATATGCGAAATGCACGCAAGTTCATTGGAAATGTTCGTCGCAATGATATCATCTTTGATATTCAATCGCAAGAAGATGAAGTCAAAGGTAATTTGAGTACCTATAAGCAAGAAACAACCTTGCGTAGAGTAGAAGAGTTTGAAGCCAATCAAGACAAAACCATTGTGTATTGTCCGTATTCTTCACAGGTGTCAAATTTAATTAAAAGTAAAGGGTCATTATCTATGACGGGTTATTTTGGTACAATGGACGTTCAACGTAAAAAAGAATCGTTAAACTATTTTAAAGAAAAAAAAGTAGCAACAATGGTAGCAACAAAAGCCTTCGGTATGGGAATCGATATTTCTGATATTACCAGAGTTTATCACTATGCTCCAACGGGATTGTTAACAGATTACATTCAAGAAGTGGGGAGAGCCGCACGTAAACCAGGAACGGTAGGTATTGCTTCGGTAGATTATACCAAACGCGATTTCCAATTTGTAAATGTATTGCACGGATTGTCTAAAACGCACGATTGGCAATTGGTAGAAGTAATGAAACGTATTTACAAAAATTACGAAACTACTAAAAAAGCGAACCAGTTGATCAATGTAGAAGATTTTGTACATATTTTCGGAAGTGCTGATAGCATTAATAACGATATGAAAAACGCCTTGCTGTTGATAGAGAAAGATTTGCAAATGAAAAGTGAACAAACACCAATATTAATTGCTCGTCCCAAAAATTTGTTTGCTACGGTTTATGCCGCTATGTCAGTTCAAGATTTTGAGGTAATGGAGAAAGAATTTGGAAAGGAATGCGTGAAAAAAGCACAACAAAACAAATCTTTTGAAGACCGCGTATTTGTTACGTTAGAATTGGATAAAATTTGGGAACAAAAATACCAAAAACAATCCTTTGCTTTCATCAAGAGCTTGTTTTATAAAAAAGATTTGTTCAAAAATGTAGAGGTAAAACCTGTTTTAAAAATGCAGTTGTCTATTAATGAAAGCTTGCCAGAAACATTAGAACGTATGAAGCAATTGTTTGCTAAAATACAATTGGCATTTGCACGACTTTCAGGATTCTTTACAGCCGAAGATTTTATCAAAAAATTGATAGAAGTTGGAGTAGAACCACAGAGAGCAAAAGCTATGGGTGCCACATTATTGACCATTTTTAGTAAGTCTGACGGTAGAGGAAATGTTCCTGCGAAAGAAATGATTAACGATTTTTCTTTTGTTCAAAAACGCAGAACAGAAACAGATTTCGAATACCGTTTGGTTTCTCAAGCCATGAGTAAAGTTTTTTCATTGATTCGATCTACAGTGGCTCGTTTGTTCGAAAAAAATGAAGCCGTAGAGAAATTTGTGTGCATCAAAGGATCGGTTCACCAGACCTATACTTTGGTTGGTCAATTCTTAGATAGTTTAGAATTAGGTACGTGTTCGACAATTGGTGGCGAAAATGCAAAAATTTTCGTTCGTGTCAATGATCCTTTCCGTTTGAAAAGTATCATGAATAATGACTATGAAAATGGATTAACAGCAGACATCAGACACCGTCACAAAGAAGGAGTTGAGGTAATGAAACAATTCTTTGAAACGCCTATGGATAACCAGCAACGTTGGGATTTTATCGAAGATTATTTCTTGGGTAAAATATAAATAAATCTTTAGCGACAGCTGTCGCTTTAATCCATAAACAAATCGTAATCATTTAATTAATTGTATCCTTATGAAAAAACATCCCTTAGAACCAACTACCGTAACTATTCAATATTTACCTATCGATTTCTTAAAATACAACAACGATATAGAACTTATTGAAACAAGAGAAAAGTTTATACAATATCTTAATAACCACACCATAAAAACCATAAGTGGGTCCATGTACGCAGTATATTTTGTATTCAAATATCAAGCGTTATACTTTAATTTTAGTTACGAACAAATGAAAGCATTGTACAATATATTTACTGGTAATTACCGACACCGGTTCAGCGGATATGATTGTATAGATTCTAAAGCCTTGTACAGTGGTGAATTAGCTTTAAGTTTTGTGCATGACTTAGCTTTGCTGTCGTGGGATCAATTACAAGCTGCTATGAAACCCGAGTTTATTAACGATTTTGAAATAGATCGTTTTAAAGAGCTGTACATGAGTGAATGGCAAACCCTGACAGATCTTTTTAAAAACCACAAAATACCTGCCGATTTGTATATACAGTTTCATACCAATTGGGAATTATTAAAAGAAAATTCCTGAAAAAAAATGTATGAACTAATACTGCACACTAACGCTGTAAGTTTGCTGTAAATAATAAAAACAAATCGTATGAGAAAAGTTATCGATAAAGAAAAATTAAACCAATTTGTTTCAACATTGCCTTTTAAAGAAGGATGGTTAGTTGAGGTAAAAGATGCCCAACATAATGCTGCGGAAACTCAAAAAGCTTTCTGTGCATGGATGGATAAAGTGAAACAATGGAATGTAGCTTACTTTCCCTTTGAAATACGATATGACGACGGTTTGTTTTTATCTGCCACGGTACATTATATATTAATAGAGGTTGATGAAAAAAATACGGAAATGACAAATTTGTTATCAGCTATAGATGATACTGTTCCCCTCAATAATGGATGCATCTATCACTGGAACCAAGAAAAAGAAAGCACAAATACTTTTTCAGAAGTTTTAACCCGTTTAATCCGTTATTATCTTCCATATTGTGAATATGAATTATCAATTAATCACACAAAATACATCTACTCCTAAAAAAAGTACAAAATAAATTCAATTTACCATTTAAAATCAATTATTTATGAAAAATTCTACCCACATTACTTGTCCAAATTGTAACACATCAATAGATGTAAACGATGTATTAAAACATCAATTAGAAGAAAACTTTCGCAAAGAGTTCCAAGCGAAAGAACTTAAAATGGCTGCAGATTTAAATGAGAAACAACAAGCTTTAGAAACAGAAAAGCGAGCATTCAGTCAGCAAAAACAAGAGCAAGAAACTTTGTTTCAAGAGCGTATTGAAACAGAAAAAAAAGCTGCCGAACAACGTATTCGAGAGGAATTGCGCAAAAAAGTAGAAGAGGAACAGCAAGAGCAACTGGCAGCATTGAATAAGGAACTCACAGAAAAATCTCAAAAATTAAGAGAGTTAAACAAAATGTCTGCTGATTTGGATCGTATCAAACGTGAAAAAGAAGAATTGAAAGAGCAGCTAGAGGCCGAAAACGAACGTAAGTTAAACGAACAAATGGCGCAAGAAAAAGAACGTATTCAAAAGAAAGTTGATGAAGAAAACGAATTTAAGTTTGCGCAATTGCACAAACAGTTAGAAGATCAAAAGAAACTAACCGAAGAAATGAAACGCAAGCAAGAGCAAGGCTCTATGCAGTTGCAAGGTGAAGTACAAGAATTAGCCATTGAAACGTACTTAACAACGCACTTTCCGTTAGATACGATTGAAGAAGTGAAAAAAGGGGCTAATGGTGCCGATTGCGTGCAAGTTATCAATACACGTGAGGTACAAAATTGTGGAATTATTTGTTACGAAAGTAAACGTACCAAAGCATTTTCAGAGGCTTGGATACCAAAATTCAAAGCAGATATGCAAGCTTGTAATGCCAACATAGGCGTATTGATAACCGAAGTATTACCAAAAGATATGCAGCGTATGGGCATGAAAGACGGTGTTTGGATTTGTACCTTCGAAGAGTTCAAAGGGTTGGTAGGCGTCTTACGTCAGTCGTTAATCAGTATCAATACCGCTCTAGCTTCACAGCAAAACAAAGGAGGAAAAATAGAGTTGTTGTATGATTTCCTAATCAGCGATGCGTTCCGTATGCAAATTGAGGCGATTGTTAGTGGATTCACTGCAATGAAAGCCGATTTAGAGAAAGAGAAACGCGCGATGCAATCGCAATGGAAGAAACGTGAAAAAAACATCGAATTGGTTACAAAAAACACCATTGAAATGTACGGTTCTATTCGAGGTATCGCAGGAAACAGTATGAAAGCTGTGGAATCTCTTGAATTAGAGGTAGATGTGGAGCTTTTAGAAGAGTAATGGTTTTAATGAGGTTATAATTGTTAAAAAAAAGTTATTATTTAAATAGTTTAGTTAAGGTTCGGTAGCAAAAACTATTTATATTTACAGAAAATGCTAGGAAAAGGGAGATGAAACAGGTGCATTTTCTGTTATTTGTTGAATTAAATAAATAAAAATCCTTTTATGGCAAAATCAAAACACGCGTTTAGTCGATATAAAATAATTAATGATTGTCTTTCTAATCCAGGAAGAAGATTTAACATTGATAAGTTAGTAAAACAAGTAAACGATGTATTGTTAGATCAATACGATTTGGAGAGAGGTGTATCTAAACGTCAAATATACGAAGATATCAAATTCATGCGTAGTGCAGAAGGGTACGACGCTCCGATTGAAACCTATAGAGATGGACAAACTATGATATACCACTACAGCGATCCAGATTACGATTTTGCTAAACACGGATTAACACAAAGAGATAAAATGCAAATGAAAGAAGTAGCCGAGTTTTTAGAACAATTTAAAAATTTAGAAGGCTTTGAAAATTATAGTGAAATGGCAACTGCTCTTAAAAGTTCGGTTTTACAATCAGACAATCAAAATCCTGCAATTCAATTTGAAATTAATGAATTCTTGCAGGGAAGAGAACATTTATCGTCATTATATGATTATATCATCAATAAGAAAACATTAGAAATTCATTACCAACCTTATGGAAAAGTAGAGGAAATAGTTATTGTTTCTCCTAAATTTTTGAAACAATACAACAACCGTTGGTTTTTGTTTTCATGGTCACATAAATACGATGATTTGAATATTATGGCGCTTGATCGTATTAATGAAATAAAACCCTCTAAAATTAAATACAAAAAGGTTGATTTTTCTGCTATTGATTATTTTGATGAAATTATTGGTGTAACCAATATCAAAGAGGAATTATCTCAAGATGTAATATTAAAGTTTTCTCAAAATAGATATCAATATGTAAAATCTAAACCTTTACACGGAACTCAGTTTGATTACAAAGATGCCGATAACAACTCTGTAGAAAATACCATTGGTATCAACGTAAAATACAACCGCGAGTTACTAAGTACCATTCTATCTTTTGGTAGCGATGTTGAAGTGTTAGCACCAGCATCTTTAAGAGATAAGGTGAAAGAAGAAGTTGTTAAACAGTTGAATTTTTACAACAAATAAGTTAGTATGAAACAAGAGATATTCCAAAATCATTGGATGGATATTGAGAAAAGATTAATTAAATACCAAAATGAAAACGAGATGGTTTACTTGGTGTTTTTCTTAATCTATTATAGATATATTTGTCATGAATTAATTACAAAAAACAAAAATTACACTTCAGAAAGTGTTGATTATAATTATAACAAACATGGAGATTTTATCACGTATTTAGAGTTAAATGCGCCTTTGTTTTTAGAGTTCTATCCCAATCATTTACAATATATTTCATTATTAAAAGCAATTAAAACTCCTACAGCTTTACAAGGTAACATTTCGTTTTTTAATGAAATTATAAATAAGTTGGATCAAACGTTATTGAGCGATTTTTTTAATTATATTGTAGAAGCTAAGGCAAAATCTTTAGGGGGATATCATACATTACCTTCGCCTTTAAATGAATTAATGGCGCGGGTATTATTAACAGAAATTGATAGCTCGTCAAGTTTCTCGGTTTATAATCCTACCATTGGTTTTGGTAAATCGTTAATAAGTTTAAACCTTCAAAATAATGAAAAAATAGAATTTTATGGCCAAGATATAAATAAAGATATTTCTTTGTTAGGTGAAATGAATCTAATTGTTGCAGGTTATCCAAACGCAAAAATTTTAAACCAAGATGTTTTTTCTAATGAAGATTTAACTCCCTTTTTTGGTAAAAACCAATTCAATTATATCATTTCTTCACCTCCCATAGAACAACGAGATTCTAGAGAGAGAAATTTTGAAATAGAAAAGTATATATCGTATATCATTGATCATTTAGCTGATAAGGGCAAAGCTGTTGTTTTAATACCTACTGAAGTGTTAATAAGCAATCGCATACGTTATGTTGAATTAAGAAGAAATTTAATAGATAACAAATACCTTACAGGAATTATTAACTTAAAAGCAGGTTTGTCTTTTCGTAATTCTAAACCTACTTCTATTATAATATTAGAAAAAAACAATAAGCAAAACACACTGTTTTCTATTGAAGCTTATCATGACGCGTATTACAAAGGTAATTATCAACAAACCGAATTTTCAACCCATGGGATAGATGAAATTATAAATTTATGGAAACAAAAATCAGACAGCTATCTTACATCTATAAATATAAGTTATAACCTTATTTCTGAAACCGACTATACTTTAAACATTCGTAAGTATTTAAAATACTTTATAGAAATACCAGACGGTTACACCAAATATAAATTACGCGATTTAATTTATCGTATCAACGGACAGTTTTATACGGCAGAATCAAAAAAGAGTTTTGAAAAGGCTGTCTCAATATCTTATAATACCCTTACATCGGATCCATTTTCTGATCTTGATTTTAATAATAATAAAAAAATAGCAGAAACAAACCTCCAAGCGTATCGTTTATATGAAACAAATTGCATTATAACCAATCTTAAAGGATTTAGAGATTTTAAATTTGGTTACTTAAAAAAAATAAATAAAAACGTTATAGCTAACCCTAACTTTACTGCATTTAAAGTAAATGAAGCTTTAATTTTACCCGAATATTTATTGTTAAAATTTACAGAGCCCAGCTTTATTGAGCAATTTAACAGAGCCCAAACAGGAACAAATATGCCAATAGTTTCACTCAATGATTTTCTAGATATTGAATTAGCTATTCCTAATGTAACTACTCAAGAAAACATTTATCATGAAGCTAAAACAGAAAATGACAAATTCAAAATAAAAGAATTCAAGTTACAAAGCACAATAGATGCCCTGCTTAAAGAGCAAACTGTTATGTCGCAATGGAAACTTCACGACCTAAGAAACGGTCCTTTATTACAATTAATAGGCGCTGTAAATGAATTAAACATTGTATCTGAAAAACAAGCAGAAATTTTTAAAACACCCATTTTAGCTAATCAATCACGACTTTTAAAAGATGTAGTGAATGATGTTTTTGAAGCTGCTAACAAGATTTCAGAAGAGTTGTCAAACTTGTACGAACTAAAAAATACTTTAACTGCCAAAGAAAAAATACCGATTGTTAAAACCCTTCAAACGTTTTTTAGTCAAAAGAAAACACTTATAGGAAATTTAGCCTATATAGATTTACAGGTTTTAGATTCTTTAAAAGAATACCATGCGTATTTTAACAAGAAAGAGTTTGAAATGGTGTTAGAAAATATTTTTGACAATGCGAAGCGACACGGAAACTTTATAAGCGAAGACGACGGTAACAAATTTAAATTAGATGTAACTGAAAAAGAAAACGGTATATTATCTATAAAGTTTTTAAATACAGGAACACCTTCTACTATTGATAGTTTTGACTATTTTACAGAAGGATATGCCTTTGGTTTAAATAAAAATACCGGCAAAGGTGGATTTATAATTAAAACATTAGTCGAAAAAAATGGCGCTACAGTGATACAAACAAACTACGACCCACAAGTAACTGATGGATTTGTTTTTGGAATTGAGCTACAGCTAAATTATTTAGATGAAAATGAGTGAATATAAAGTACTATTAATAGACGATAAATTTGGCGAAAAAAGTTTAGAGGCAATTATAAATTTAGCGGCTCTCCATAATATTGAGATTATTGGCGAAATGTACCACGAAAAAGGTATGCAAATTATTGAACAAGATCATTTGCATCAATTTCATGCGGTAATTTTAGATGCCCGAGGTTACCAAAGTGAAAAAGATTTAACCGATACAAACAAAGGTTTATACCATTCCTTAAACAAACTAAAAGAAATAAACAACAGCAGATTATTGCCTTGGTTTGTGTACACAGGCGCACCAAAAAATCTAAGTAATGAAGATTTTGCAGATACAATTACACCTTTTCAAATCACACACAAGTTTGGTAGAAAAGAATTGGTTTTTTACACAAAAACATTAGATGATATGAAATTAATTGATGATTTAGTATTAGAAATTAGTCATTCAAAAAATAACGATGTCATCAGAAAAAATAAATCTTTTTTTGAAGCCTGTGAATATATTGATATACCATCTACTGATTTAGAGGTTATGCTAAACATTTTTAAACAGTTAGATGCTAAAACATCGGTTATTACCACCGAAGTTATGTTTAATCATTTCCGTAAAATGTTAGAGCATTTGTTTAGGCATGCCCACAAATTAGCCATATTACACCAACGTTGTATAGATGATTATGGCAAATTAAACATTTCGCAATCTGTACGTTTTATTTCAGGAAAAAATTGTGATATCTTAGCTGTAAAATGTAAGAAATCTTTGATGCCCAAAATTTTAGAATTAAATCTTGAGCTATTTTTAAAAATAACCAATGCCGCCTCGCATACCAACCAAGCCGATCAACAATACATAGTAAACGTAGATCATTATCAAAACCAAATAAAAAGTTCGTATATTTTTAAACAATTATTATACATTTTATGCGATATGTATTTATGGTATTATGCCTACGGCAAGGCAAATAGTAATATAGAAAACAACAAATTACTTTGGGAAACAAACCCAATTTTAGAACCTATTACAGGTTATGTACAACAAGATGATAGAGGTAAACTATATGTTGAAAATTGTTTATTACCCAATAATTTTCATTATAAATTAGGCGATTATTTAATAATTAGAACCTACGAAAAATCTACAAATATAAAATATGCGTATTATGCAAAACATGCCGAGCTTATTAAAGTAGATAACCTATAAACAATTAAAATATTAAAACACGATGCTTACAGGAGAATTAAAATCAAAGATAGACGAAGTTTGGTTAGCCTTTCACAGTGGCGGCTTAGCCAATCCATTATCTGTTATAGAACAAATAACGTTTTTGTTGTTTATAAAACAGTTAGATGACTTGCAAAATTTAGAAGAACAATCGGCTTTGTACACCAAAGACACATCTAACTACATCTATACCGAAGAACAAAACGAACTGCGTTGGAGTTATTTTAAAAACATAGCTCCTGAAGAAATGTTTGATTTGTTTCGTAAAGATGACGGTGTTTTTACCTTCATGAAAAACTTTGGCGGAAAAAGTACCGCATTTTCCAAATTTATGAAAAATGCTAACTTCATGATTCCCACACCACGTTTGTTAGCCCAAGTAATAGATCTGTTAGATAATATTAACATGGACGATAAAGATACCAAAGGCGATGTTTATGAATACATGTTAAGCAAATTATCATCGGCAGGTGCTGCGGGGCAATTTCGTACACCACGCCATATTATTCGTATGATGGTAGCACTAATGCAACCTACATTAGATGATATAATTTGCGATCCAGCTGCCGGTACCTGTGGTTTTTTGGTTGGCGCAGCAGAATATATCGAAAATAAATACGAAAGTGAGCTTTTTAACGAAAAAACCCGTGCACATTTTGAAAATGAAATGTTTATGGGAATGGAGTTTGATCCTACCATGATACGTATTGGTGCCATGAATTTAATTTTGCACGGCATAGATAATCCGCAGCTCACAGATGTAGATTCACTATCGCAAGCCAATACCAATTTTGAAAACAAAGCCTCTTTAATTTTAGCCAACCCACCGTTTAAAGGCACTTTAGACGCCAATGCCGTAGACGATAAAATTAAAGCCATTGTAGATGCCCGCAAAACCGAGTTGTTGTTTTTAGGCTTAATGATAAAAGGCTTAAAAATTGGTGGGCGTTGTGCCGTAATTATACCCGATGGTGTTTTATTTGGCAGTAGTAGAGCACACCAAAAAATTAGAAGCGAAATTGTAGAAAACCAATATTTAGAAGCCGTAATATCTATGCCAAGCGGCGTGTTTAAACCTTACGCAGGGGTTAGTACAGCTATACTTATTTTTACAAAAACCAATGCAGGTGGTACAGATAATGTTTGGTTTTACGATATGAAAGCCGATGGGTATAGCTTAGACGATAAACGCAATAAAATAGAGCAAAACGATATACCCGATGTAATTGCACGTTTTCATAACCGCAAAAAGGAAACCAACAGAGCCCGAACCGACCAAAGTTTTTTGGTACCAAAAGCCGAAATAGTAAACAACGCCTACGACTTAAGTATTAACAAATACAAAGAGGTAATTTACGAACAAAAAGTGTACGAAAAACCAGCGGATATAATTGCTACTATACAGCAATTGGATAAAGAGAGAAATGATTTGATGGTAGAATTATTAAATCTAAAATAATGTTTAAGACTGTCGAATTAGGTGAAGTTTTAAATTATGAACAGCCTACAAGATTTATAGTAGAAAGTGATATTTATAATGATGAATTTGATACTCCTGTATTAACAGCAGGTAAATCTTTTATCTTAGGTTATACTAATGAGGAAGAGAATATTTATCAAAATTATCCTGTAATTATTTTTGATGATTTTACAACTGCTACAAAGTATGTAGATTTTCCATTTAAGGTGAAATCTTCTGCAATGAAGATTTTAAGTTGTGATGAAAATATAGCTGATATTAAATTCTTGTTTTATTTAATACAAACAATTAGGATTAATTCTGAACAACATCAACGTTATTGGATTTCTAAATTTTCTAAAATCAAAATCCACCTACCACCATTAGAAACTCAAAAAGCAATTGCAGAAAAGTTAGACAAAGCCGATGCGTTACGCAAAAAAGACCAAGAGCTTTTACAAAAGTACGATGACCTTGCACAATCTATTTTTATAGACATGTTTGGTGATCCTGTAAAAAACGATTCGATATCAATTCCATCAAAATCTTTAAGTGAAGTTTCAATAATAAATCCACGTAAATCCGAAATTAACACTCTAGATAGAACCATAGAAGTGACTTTTATTGAGATGGCTAGTGTGTCAGAAAAAGGGGAGATATTGAATAAAGTAAATAGATTACTATCTGAAGTATGGTCAGGATTTACATATTTTAGAGAAGACGATGTTTTATTTGCTAAAATAACGCCATGTATGGAAAATGGTAAAGGAGCTATAGCTAAATCATTAACTAATCAAATAGGATTTGGATCAACAGAATTTCACGTTATTCGTCCATTAAAGAATATTAGTAATTCCTATTGGATTCATTATTTATTAAGAAACGAAAATATTAGAAAATTATCTCAAAAATCAATGACAGGTAGTGCAGGTCAAAAAAGAACGCCTGCAAGTTTTTTTGATTTTAAAGTAAATATACCACCAATAGAACTTCAAAACCAATTTGCAAAGAAAATCAAAAACATAGAAGCCCAAAAAGCGTTGGTAAAACAGCAAGCGCAACAGTCTGAAGATTTGTTTCAGGCATTATTGCAACAAAGTTTTACGTTTTAAAAAAAAAGCCTTAGCAACTACAACCAATAGTTTGTAAGGTTTTATTGTTATTTTTAAACCATAACCAAAAAATTGTGATTTTATGAGTAATTTTTACAACTATCCTTCACATTTCGAACATATTGTTAAATTAGCAAAAGAAGCTGAGGAAAATTTTTACAATAACTTAGATATTACTGGCATTTACTTACGTAAAACCATAGAAACTTGGGTACAATTTGTTTATGAAATAGAACCTGCTTTAGAAATACCTAAAGAAGATAACAACATTTATGCGTTAATGCAAAACCCCGATTTTATTGAGTTAATAGATGATACAACCTTGCTATCATTAATGCACACCGTACGTAAATTAGGTAATATAGCTACACACCAAAACAATAAACTAAAAAAAGATCAGGTATTACACAGTTTAAACTTAACACATGAAATTTGTTACAAATTAATAAATACCTATCACAATGCGTATGTGGTAACACCTGTTTTTTCCGAAGCCAATATACCTCAGTCAATTAGTACCACAACTACCGAAATACAAGCTTTAAAAGCAAAGTTGCAAGAAATTGAAAAGCAAAAGTTATACTTGGTTAAAAAATCAGAACAGTTGCAACAAGAACTAGCAACAAATAGAATTGAAAACCAAAAACAAAATACACCTATTAAAGATCCTAACGAAGCTTTAACTCGTGAAATCTATATAGACTTATTGTTAGAAGAAATGGGTTGGGATTTGTCGCACCCAAATACAAAAGAGTTTAAAGTGCAAGGCATGCCTAATAAAAGCGGTGAAGGTTTTGCAGATTATGTATTATGGGATACCAACGGTAAACCATTAGCAGTAGTAGAAGCCAAACGCACTTCGCGCGAACATCAAAGCGGAAAACATCAGGCAGAGTTATACGCTACATGCTTAGAAAAACAATTTGGGCAAAAGCCAGTAGTATATATAACCAATGGCTATGAAATTTCGTTTTACGATTGGGAATATCCCGTACGTACCGTGCAAGGTTTTCATACCCAAGACCAATTACAGTTACTTATACAACGCAGAAAAAGTAAAACTAATTTAAACAATGCCACCATTAACGAAGAAATTTCGGGTCGTTATTATCAAATAGAAGCCATAAAAGCTGTAGCCCAACGCTTAGAACAAAAACACCGTGGTGCTTTATTGGTTATGGCAACCGGTACCGGAAAAACACGTACATCGGCATCGTTAATAGATATGCTTTCTAAAGCAAATTGGGCAAAAAAAGTGTTGTTTTTAGCCGATAGAACAGCTTTAGTAACACAAGCAAAAAATAATTTGAATGATTATTTGCCAAATTTACCATCGGTAGATTTACGCGAAACCAAAGAAGATGGTGGTAGCCGCATTGTGTTTTCAACCTACCAAACATTAATTAATAAAATTGATAACGAGCATGATGGTGTGAATCGCTTTTACGGTATAGGTCATTTTGATGTAATTATTTTTGATGAAATACACCGTTCTATCTATAATAAATACCGTGCTATATTTAATTATTTCGATGGTATTAAAATTGGCTTAACTGCTACACCTGTAGATTTTACTGATAAAAACACCTACGAACTATTTGGCTTAGAAAACGGTAATCCAACCTATAATTACGATTTAGATACCGCCGTAAACGACGGATTTTTGGTAAACTACCAATCAATAAAAGTAAAAACCAAATTTCAACGAGATGGTATTAAATACAATGAATTAAGCGAAGCTGAAAAAGAAGAATACGAAGAAAAATTTGGCGATCCCATAACAGGCGAATTTCCCGATGAAATTGAAGCAACCGCTTTAGATAATTGGTTGTATAATACCGAAACAGCCGACGAAATTTTGAAATACGTCATGGAAAATGGTATTAAAGTAGATGATGAATCTAAATTAGGTAAAACAATCATTTTTGCAAAAAATAACAAACACTCTAATTTCTTAAGACAACGTTTTGATATCTTGTATCCAGAATATGGTAGTCAGTTTTTAAAAATAATCGATTATACGGTAGAGCAACGCCATGATTTATTAACCGATTTTAAATCAAAAGACAAGTGTCCGCAAATTGCTTGTTCGGTTGATATGTTAGATACCGGAATAGACGTGCCCGAAATTGTAAACTTAGTATTTTTAAAACCCGTAAAAAGTAGAGTTAAATTTTGGCAAATGATTGGGCGTGGCACACGCTTATGCGAAGATTTATTTGGACACAAAGACCATAAAAAAGAATTTTTGATTTTTGATTTTTGTGATAATTTTGAATTCTTCAACCAAAAACCATTAGGATTAGAGCCAAACAATGTAGATTCTTTTCAACAACGGTTGTTTAAAGTACGCTTTAGTTTAGCTCAATTATTATTAAGCAATGAAGACGAAAGTTTACAACATACAGGCGAAGAGATTTTAACATATACCTACAATCAAGCAGTAACCGTTTACCAAACTAAAAAAGATAGTTTTTTAGTACGTCCGCATTTAAAAGTTTTAGAAAACTTTCAAGAAAAAAGTAAATGGTATCAACCAAATCAGGCAAATACCAAGTTAATCATAGATCATATTTCGCCTTTGGTTTTCGAAAAAGATAAAGATAACGAAGCCTTAAAGTTTGATTTAATTGTTTTTGACTATACAGTAAATTTTTTAAACGGAATAGTAAGCGATGCCTTGCCAAGTAAGGTAATGACTATTACTAATAATTTAAAAAAACAAACCTCTATACCACTTGTAAAAGCCAAAATAGAAACCATAAATAAAATTGCTACAGAAGATTATTGGCAAAACATCAGCGTGTCTGCTTTAGAGTTTGTACGAAAAGAAATGCGCGATTTAATAAAATTTATGACCAAAGAGCAAATAGCCATTATTCACACCACCTTAAAAGATGAAATAATAACGGTAGAAGAGCCGGTAGTTATTTATGAAAAACAAAGCTTTAACAAAGAAGCATACCAAAAAAAATTGGAACAATACATTATTGCTAATAAAAACAATTTAATTATTGACAGAATACATAAGAATATTAAGGTAACGTCAGATCAAATCAACGAATTAGAAAAAATGTTGTTTGAGCAAGGTAGTGCGGGCACAAAAGATTTATTTATTAAAGCATTTGGCGATCAACCTTTAGGAGAGTTTATTCGTTCAGTAATCGGACTTGATGAAACAACCGTGAAAAATGAATTTGCAAAAATTGTAAATTTTGCCGAGATGAATTCTAATCAAATCACCTTTGTGAATTATCTCATCACAAATTTAATTAAAGAAGGAAAATTAGAAGAACCCGAGCGATCACTTTTTACAGGCAATTACAAAAACTTAAGCAGTAAAGGTATTGTAAACTTACTTGGTAAAGATATTACCGATAAAATTATTAAAACTATTAATGAAATAAATAATAACTGTGTAGCTTAAAAGGGAATAAAAACCAACCTTGACTACCTAATAATAAAAACACATTCTTAAATATGGATTATTTTACCAATCTTTTTTCCAAAATAGGAAATGGCTTAGATGAAGATTTAAAAAAAGAAATTAATAAGGTTGTTCATAATCAGTTGAGTAATTTAGATGTAATCTACTTAGAGGGTTTAAAAAGTGAATTTAAGCAGGAATTAAAAGTAGATATAGAAAAAAATATTTTACCTGAATTAAAAACAAGTTGTTTAGATAATTTAAAAAAAACTACCAAACAAGAATTATTACCTGAAATTATTAAAGAAATAAAGAATACTGCAAGTGCAGAATTAAATGAAATATTTAAAAATGAGTTCTTTAATGAATTAACAGAAGAGATAAAAGAGCGCTTTTTTTCAGAACTTAAAATTTCATTAAAAAAGGAAATTTTAGAAGAACTAAAATCTTCGTGCTTTCTGAATGATGAAAAAAAATCTATTATAAATTCGGAGGAAATTCAAGAAGAGGAAACTCAAGAAGAGGTAATACAAGAAGAGGATATTCAAGAAGAAGATACGCAAACAAGAATTACAATTAGAGATAGAAGTAATCAATTACGTTTCAAAGATAGAATTTCATTTGCATTAGAAGAAGATGGCGTTCAAAATAAATTAAAATTATATTGTTCATATAATTTTTCTAGTAGTATAGTGAGTAAAGAAGATTTATTTAATTTTCTAGACTTAAAAAATCTAGATAAAAATATAAGAGTTTTTGTTGTAAAAATTAATGATACAGTTATAGGAAAATTTGAACGTAATTTTAACGGTAAATATGTAATTACTATTTTAAAAAATAAATTTCTGGTAACTAGTAATCATTTAAATATTTATTTTTTAGCAAATAATAGTGATGAATTTAGAATAAATCATAAATCTTTATTGTTAGAAAATGATCTTCAAAATTCTTTTTGGGAACTTGTAAATGAAAATCAATGGAAAAACATTCAAATCCCTAATCAAAAAAGTTTTGTCTTAGTTCAATCAAATATAGGTAACTCATTAGAAATGCTTAAATTAGGGGAGCATAATTATAAACTAAGACCTTATATTGGTTCAGTTAATTCAGGCATTACTCCAATAACTAATCATGATTATATATTACACGATAATCATACAATCATTAATTTTTTAAAGGTTGGAGAGAGAAATCGAATAGGGGTAGCAAGAAAAATTTCAATTATTAGAAATACGATTAGCAATCTTATTTTATGTAGAGCAAATAACCTACAAACAGTGCAAACAACTAGTGTAACCAATAAAAAATGGCGCACTTATTACAATGATAAAGGAGATGTAAATAGTAATGGTTCATGGCAAAATTTGTCTGTTGATACAATTTTACCATTAGGAAATTTAGAGTTTAACTACATCATTGATGGAAATGGATATTTATTTGACGTGTTTAATATTGGTGATTGGAATATAAATGTTTATTACGAAAATAATTATCCTATTGTTGAATTTACAAATTCTAATTTTAATGTTGAAATAAGAAAAAATCATAATTTAGATTTTGAACGTATTGAAGGTAATAGAATTGTTGTTGATAGAGATTTTTTCTCTGAGGAGACAATTAATATCCGTTTAACTAAAGGTGCAATAACAAAAAAAGGGATTGATTTTGAAATAATTAGTCCTTTTAGTAATAGAGCTTTCATAACACATAATAACTCTATCATAGCTAAAAACAGTATTAGTATTAATGAAATTAATGGTTATAATGTGAAATATTTGTCTGATAATAAGAGAAACACATTTATAAATTTCTCACACCCAAATTATAGTGGATTAAGACTACGTAGAAAATTTGAAGAATCTGCTGATTTAATTAACTATAAAAAATATATTCAAGATTTTTTAAATTTAGAACATTCACGACATAATGGTAAAGTTATATTGCAAATTATAGATGAAAATGATGATAGTATAGAACCTAGCTTTGAATTTTCAAAATATTTATATGATTTAAAAATTGAGGTTGATTACAAAGATGATACTTTTGATGTTGTTTGTGAAGATATTTTTAATAAACAAGTCGTATTTGAAAATGAAAATTTATCAGATAAAATGTTTATAATATCTCTTGATGATAACCCAGCATTAATTGATCAATTTGATGTATTGTATGAGAATGGTAGATATAAATTAATAACAAATCAAGAGATAGATCTTAATAATATTTCTTACTTTTTAATTCAACCTAAAAATACAAGTGCTATAAAACCAACTTTATTAAGTCTGCTACCAAAAGAAAATAATTTTGTAAGCAGAGAGCAGCGAATTTTAAGAATAAAAAATAGATTTTTAACTAATAAAGACAGTATTAGTAGTTGTATAAATAAATATTTGAGTTTAAAATTAAGTAATCCAGAAATTGATCTTTTATATATAGATGAGTTTCATGCTATGATGACAGATGCTAGTATAGTGCGTAACTTTTATCAAATGTATCGTAACAACCAGGAATATATTAATATGATGGAGAAAGATTTGAATTTTAAATTTGATTGGGTGATTAATACTGCTGCAAACGGTATAACTTTTCCACAGTTAGTTAATAGAGAAATAATTAAAATATTAGCTACAGGTTTAAACGATCATATAAGGGATTTTAAACTTATAAAATTGAATGAATTGGGTAATGTTTTCGATAATGATGTGGTTAGAAATAATGATGTTTTGAATAATTTCAGAATTTTATTAAGTCAAAGAGAGGTTCCTTGCAATATAAAACATATTTTTAATGTTTGTTTATTAATAGCATTAGAAAAGAAACAAATACCTCATAATATACAATTATGGAATGAAAATGAAGATAGTTTGCTTTTACGCAAAGTTATTTATTTTGTGGTAAACTATAGATGTCCTGTTGTCAATAATTCCGATGCTAGTATAAAAAAGTATGTTAAAGATAATATGTTTTCTTTAAATAAATACACCAATGATTTAATCAACCATTTTACTCGATTATTATAATGAATTTTACTAAGACTTATTTTGAAGCAGAAAATAGAATTAAAGATACCATATTGTCTTTATGGGCTTCTGGTAATATTGAATTTCAAAACACAATAAAAGCTCTTTTGGAAAAAGAGCCGATTATGGCAGAACCTGTTTTCCAATCTATGCAGCCTTGGACAAGTGCGGAGGTTACTTTTGGAGATCTATCAAATATTTTTGATACAGATTTTATGGATCGATTAGATGCTATAGATCAAGGTAATTACAGGTTTCCTAAACAAAGAAAACCATATCTTCATCAGCTGAGAAGTTGGGAAGCAATGCTTTTAGATAAGAAATCTATAGCTGTAACTACAGGGACAGGTTCTGGTAAAACAGAATGTTTTATGTTGCCTGTTCTACATGATATATACAGATCTAATAAAAATAATGGAGAAGCTGCAAACATACGACCTGGTGTAAATGCTATCTTTCTTTATCCATTAAATGCATTAATAAATTCTCAAATGGATAGGCTAAGAGTTTGGGCTGAAGCTTTAGGTAATATAACGTTTGGTGTGTATAATGGTAATACTGAAGAAGATGGTAATGATAGAGGTTTAGAAATTCTAAATAGAAAACGAATGCGTGCTACTCCTCCTAATATTCTGTTTACAAATCCATCGATGTTAGAGTATATATTGGTACGTAATTCTGATGTAAAATTTTTGGAAAACTCTCAAGGTACATTACGTTGGATTCTATTAGACGAAGCACATACATTGAAAGGAACATTTGCTACCGATATTGCATTATTAATTAGAAGAATAATAGACGCATTTAGTGTAAATCTAAAAGACATACGTTTTGCAATTACTTCTGCAACAGTTGGTAATGACGATAATAGTTCTAACGAATTGATAAAGTTTATGTCTGATCTGTGTGGAATTGATAAAGATCAAATTACGTTTATTGATGGAAAAAGATATTTACCTACTTTGGAAGATAATTTAGGTATTGAAAATGAAATAATTCACAAAAAAGTAAGAGAGTTTATTCATAAAGAAGATAGTGTTTTATTAAGTAGTATAAGTAAATTTTACAATAAATCAAATAGATCAAGATTAGAACAATTACAGATTATAGATGAATTAAGTCAGAAAAGAAACGAACTAAATAATGATTCTTTAATTCGTTTAAGAGGTCATTATTTCTCAAAAGCTATAAGTGGTCTATATGTTTGCTCAAATCCAGAGTGTTGCGATCAAGAAGTGCCTTTTCATTTGGGGAATATTACAAGTACTGCAAGTAGAAATTGTAGATCATGTAATTATCCAATGTTTGAATTAGTGGAATGTGAATGTTGTTCAAATCATTTATTAAAAGGTAATTTGAAACATATTGGAAATGAAGTAATTCTTAGTTTATCTAACCAAATTGTTTCTGATCCGTTCATATTAGATTCAGAAATAGATGATAACGAAGAGGATGAAGCAACAATTAATGAGAATCAATTTTATTTTACAAATTATAATGATAAGGTATTACGTCATGAAAGTTTAATTCCTTTCTCAATTGACAGAAATGGAGTAAAAAATTATGATGAAGTTTTTGTTTCAATTCAGGAGAATGATAAATCAGTTTGCCCTTATTGTCATGAAGTAATAAAACAGCCTTACCATTTCAGAATTTCTTCTTCTTTTAAGAATAGAATTTTATCTGATGTTTTGTTAGAAAACTCTTATTCTATGGAAGATGGTGATAAAACTGATAGGACCTTATGGGATGGTCATAAATACATATCATTTACAGATAGTAGACAAGGAACTGCTAAAATTTCAGCTTTAATAAACATTGAAACAGAAAACAATTGGGTAAAGTCTAAAATATTCCACAAACTTTGGGAGGATAGCCCCAAAAGTTTTACAGAAAATGAAAGAGTTATTCTAGAATTGTTGGAACATAACGATAAAGTTAGATATGAATTGTATTTAAAAGAATTAACAGAAAAATATCATTCAAAAGGATTAGTGTGGAATGATCTTGTGAATTTTTTAATTAACGATGATGAGTTTAATGAAATTGCAAGTTACTATTTAGATAGCGATAATGTCAATGTTAACGATAAACGTAACCTAGCTCGTGCAATCTTGTTCAGTAATTTTGGTAAAAAATTCAGAAGAGAACAATCATTAGAGAATTTGGGGTTATTAAGTATTTCATATCCTTGTGTTGAAAATGTAGATAATATTCCTCAATCATTTACAGATTTAAATATAGATATAGACTTAGGAGAATGGAAAAATTTATTAAAAATTGGATTTGACTATTTCATTAGGAGTAGATTTCATATAAAAATAGATAATGAATTTAAAAATCTTTTAAATAGAGAATTAAGATCCTATAAATTATACTCTCCAGATAGCGAACGAAATAGTAGATGGCCAAAATTTACAAAACAAGCTAGAATAAATAAATTGAGTTTTATTATTTGTGCAGGTTTAGGATATACTAATTCTAATGAAATAGAAGATGAAGATGAAATTAAAATTAACAAGATTTTATCAGAGATGTGGAATTTTATATCTAATCATCTTAATTATTCACCTCGTACTGAGAGTTATACTTTTACTTTAGATGAAAATGTTGTATTTAAAATACCAAATGTTTTATGGTTATGTCCTATAAATAAACGTTTAGTCGATGTGAATTTTAAAGGAATTTCACCTTGGATAAAGGGTAAATTTAATGAAGAAACAATAGATAGATATCGAATAGATTTATCTAAAACATTTGATTTTCCAGAATTTCCGTATCCTTTTCATTATGATTTAAATACGAATACTTATGATATAGATAGAACAAAGCAATGGATTGAAGAGAATTCTATAATATGGAAAGGTCAAGGGGTATGGAATTCGTATTTAGAGAAATTAATTTTAAATCGGCCATTGTATTTATCAGGCGAACATTCAGCTCAACAGTCATCAACTCGTTTACAAATCTTAGAAGATAAAATAAAAAAAGGTGAAATTAATATTTTAAACTGTTCTACAACTATGGAAATGGGTGTGGATATAAAAGGTATTTCAACCGTTTTAATGAATAATGTTCCTCCTAATCCAGCAAATTATTTACAACGGGCAGGTAGGGCAGGTCGTTCTCAAGAAAGTAAAGCTTTAGCTTACACTATTTGTGGTCAAAATCCGATTGGTATGTCTGTAATGGAAAATCCTTTATGGGCTTTAAAACATGTAATAGCTGCTCCTTTTATAACATTTTCGAGCAAAACGGTTGTTCAACGTCATGTTAATTCATTACTGTTTAGTTATTTTATTCGGAATGAGTATCCAAGAGTGGGAATTAATATAAATGATAGTATTAGTACTTTTTTCTTTAATGAAGAGAATTTTAATTTTCGCAATGAGTTTGTTGGTTGGCTGGAAAGTTCTGCGTTAGAAATAATGATTGTACCAGTAAACAGTCTTGTAAAAGGTACCATATTGGCTTTAGAAGATACTAGAAATTTAATATATAATACGCGTGTTTCATTTTTAGATTTTTACAAAAACTTAGACAATAAAAAAATTGGCTTTGAAGGCAAATTAGAAAGTATGAAAGTTGAAGGGTTAAATGATGCTAATCTTTCTTACAGATCTATTTCCATCCAACAAAGAAATTTTTTGGCTAAAAATGCTTTTTCTACATTAGCTGAAGAAGGTTTTTTGCCAACAGCTGGTATTCCAACAGGGATATTAGAGTTTGATAATAGATACAGAGATCAAATAAATAATATTTATAAGCACAATCATAATAATTCTTTGCCTTCGTATTACATAACACGTGCTTTATCTGAATTTACACCTGGTAAGTATTTAGTGATTAACGGTTTTAATTATAAATCTGAAGGTATTATTTTAAATAATTTTAGAGGAACTAATTTTGATAAAGAAACCATTCAATGTTGTAGGAAATGTGGTTATCAAAGAGTTGTAGAAAATTATATAGAGGAAAACAATTTTAACGCCCCTTGTCCTCATTGTAACGGTAATAGCTTTGTTGGACTTAATAATCTTCCAGCTGATAATAATAATTATACAGAATTAATTCAGCCAGTGGGTTTTGCAGTTGATGCAAATGGTGAAAAAACAAGGAGTATATCAGAAAATCAATATTCTAATTATGTAGATCCTTTATTATTGAATATATTGCCATGGGAAAGTAATTCTTCCAATTTATTTGAGATGAGAACATCAAATGAAAATGGAGAAATTATTTTTTATAATGCAGGTTATGGTTCTGGCTTTCATGTTTGCTTACAATGCGGTAGAGCTTCTCAAGATTCAAGAGATTTAATTAACCATACCCGTTTAAGAGGAGGCAATTATAGAAGTCAAGGGAATAATTTGTGTATAGGGAATGAAAACCCTTTAACATCTATTCGTAGAAATGTTGTTTTAGGAGCACGTTTAAAAACAAATTATTGCGAGATTCGAATTTCAAATAACGGAATATATTCTAATGATTTTGATTTGTTATATACTTTAGGAGCTACATTTTGTAAAGAGTTTGCGCACCTTTTAGCTATTGATGAACAAGAATTAAGTTTTGGGGTTAAGCAGTATAATGGTTATAGATCTATTTTTATTTATGATACAGTAAAAGGAGGAGCTGGTTATTCTGTTCAGTTTGATAACTTTGCAGAGCAAATTTTTTCTAATTCTATAAAAAGATTATCGTGTACATGTACCAACGCTTGCACGAAATGTTTAATTGATAGAAATACACAATTTTATATTTCAAATTTAAATAGAGAAATTGCTTTAGAATGGTTAAGAGATGTAGATCGTAGAAAAGTACCTGAAGAAATACTAAATTTGAATTCAGATTTTAAATATAATTTTTATAACATTCGTCAGGAATTAATTAAAATAACTAGAATAGATGATTTAAAAGAGATTGTTTTATTTGTAGATAATAATTTTGACAATTGGAATATTGATGAATTATTCTTTTTAGAATCATTTGATAAGAGTGTCAAAAAGAAATTTGTAATTAAAAACTTTCCAATTCTTGATAATAGTTTTGAAATTTATAATCTAATTAAATTGATCAATCTTTCACGCATTGGTAAATTGTATTACACTAATAATTTAGAAGAAAATCAGTTGATTAAAATAGCAGAAATTAATACTTCTGACCAAAAAAGTTGCTATTATACAGGTGACAATCAATTGATAGAATCTTTAAATAAAGATTGGGGCACAAACTGTAATAATGTATATAAACTGGTTAATGCTGTAGAATGTGACTATGAATTAATCGATATGAATGCTATTTTAACTAGTTTAACTAATGTATTTGATTTAAGAATTACTAATGGTGAATTTTGCGAAAATACCTTATCTAAAGATTTAGTTAGTTTAGTTCTTGATAAGATTAATGGAAAGAGATTAGAAATTTTAAAAGATAAAATTTTTAAAGTTGAATATAATGATCGTTACATTACATCACCTTTTGCTTGCGTTTTAGTTTCTCATTTTCTGAAGGGTTTTAAAAACTATGTTCAATGTGAATATAATACTATTTCTATTAGAAATTTAGAGTTAGAAAGTAATGGAAATATTTTGCCAGAAAAGTTTTTTTATAATTTTCAGCAATCAAGTACTCGAGATACTTTTCTAAAAGATTTATTAAAACATATAGTTCCAAAGGGAAATATAGATGTTCAAAGCTTTGAAATGACTGATACTGAGCATGCTCGTACTCTAAAAATTTACAACGACACTATAGAAATGAATATAGTTGTTGATGGAGGTCTTGCACATGGTATAGGTTGTAATCAATTTAAAGAATGGTATTTGTATCCCACAGATGAAATTTTAGATTTAGATCTAATAATTAAAAAAAGGTTTAAGGAAGATCTAAAATATTTTGTCACAATTAAAGAAATTTAAGGGCTCTCATAAAAAATGGCGAACAAATGACATAACGGTAAATCATCTATTTTAGTTAATGGAAGATTCAATTAATAGAAAGGCTATCATTTTATATGTATAGCCTTTTTATTACGCCTTAAACAAAAATATTCTAATTTAACTCTGTTTTTAGAATGAAATTAAGACCTTCCCAACAACCTCTTCATCAATCAACGGTAAGCACCCGAGTAAGTACATATTGTAAAATTAAATAATTATTCTACGGTACCTAAGTTAAGTTTTTTGGGGGAGCTTACAACAACACTCAGACCATGGCAGGGAAGAGTTACAACTTAAATAATCCCAATCCCAATAGTCTATAAAACTTTCAAAAACATCTGTCCAGGGCAAAGTTTCATTACCACTTAATTTTGGCCAATCCCAACAATCTTGGAACGATTTTATAAATAATACCGACCAAGGCAGTGTTTTGTTTTCACTTAATGAAGTCCAATCCCATTGGTCTTTAAAAGCTTCAATAAAATCCACTGACCACGGCAAGAAAGATGAATAGCTTAAACGGCTCCAGTTCCATCGTTCGGCATATCGTAAAATAAAGTTTTTACTCCACGGTAAATAGGGGTTTCTACTTAGTTTGTCCCAATCCCAATAGTCTATAAAAGTATCTACTAGTATCAACTGTCCAAAAAGTTTGTTGGGTAGGTTAATCACAAGAAAAGTAAGCGTTTATATAATATAAACCGCTTAATTGATCAGCACTATAATTTGTGATAGAAAACAAGGCGTTATTTTTACTTAAACTAGTCCAATTTAACTGATCGCCAAATTGTTTCAAACTTAAAGTAGTCCATGAATATTGAGCAGAAAGCACCTCTACAAAATTTTGAGAATATTTAGTAGCTACTGTCTTTAAAAACCCTTTTTTTCTGTTTATGGGGTAATGCATCGGTTAATAAAAAATCAACTACTGTTGTTAAATTTTCTTTTGATATGGTAAAGGAGTATGAAGATGTAATCATATATAGTGTTTTTAGTTTTTACAAAAGTAGAAGGTAAGTGTGCAGTTGTGCTTCAAATTTATTATTGAAGTATAGCTGCACATGATGTATTTAGTTTTGTACAGCATTTTAAAACCCTTGCTTATGAAAACATTCGACATTCTTTCTACATTTCTTACGTTAACTCAAAAGACCTATCCAGCTGGCAAAGAAGATCAGCTAAAAAAATACTTACCAAAAGGTATTAAAAAAGATAAAGCCGGTAATTATTTTATAAAAATTGGGACAAGTACAACAGTTTTTACTTGTCATTTAGATACTTATGGCGATGAACAAGAAAGTATTACTCATCATGTGGCACCAACTGGCTATGTGTTTACTGATGGTTTTACAATTTTAGGCGCTGATGACAAAGCCGGAATGACTATTATGTTATACATGATTCATCACAACGTTCCGGGGTTGTATTATTTTTTTATAAAAGAAGAAATAGGTGGCGTTGGTAGTAAAGAAGCGTTGCAACATCATACCGATCTGTTTTCTAATTACCAACGAATGATTTCATTCGACAGAAGTGGCACACATGATGTAATTACGGAACAAAAAAGTGGTCGATGTTGTTCTGATTTTTTTGCTTTGGCGCTTTGTGAGGCACTTAACCAAGAAGGCTTACAATACCAACCGTCGCCACATGGTTATTTCACCGACTCGGACCGATTTATTAATGTTATTCCTGAATGTACGAATATATCAGTAGGCTATTATGACGAACATACAGTTGATGAACATTTAGATTATTTTCATTTACAAAAACTTGCACAGGCGTGTGTTTTCATTGAGTGGGAACTTTTGCCAACGCTTAGGTGTTTAAATGACTGAAAATGAAGACAACTATAAAAGCATATTTTCTATACTATAAAATAGTATTGTCAAACCTTTTAACTTTTTAAAATAATTTCTTTTATACTTTAACATTTTATATATTTACCTACAAACCATAATAAACGTTTTATTTTGTTGTTGGATCAGTTTATGCCATCATGGAGATTACAAAAGAAACTATTGAATGAATTACCTTTGAAGGATTAGGTAAACTCAAAACACAACATAAAAAATGCTATTGTTGTAAAGTTGGTAATCTAATCACCTTGCATGTTTTTGGGCAAAGAGGACCACCGAAAGCGTATCTTATCGGAAATACACTTGCTTCTGTGAATTAATTTTTACGGGTAAGGTAACTTGTGTTTGGTTGAATTGAAAAACAACAAAAAACGATTGAAACAGCACAACTTCAACCACAAAAAGAGCAGTAATCCTAAAATTACTGCTCGTATATCTTAAAGTCACACTTCGACAACTCCATAATACTTTATTAGCTCCCTACGGTTTAACTCATTTATTTGATTTGTTTTGGTATTCGTTGAATTTTATTTCGTTCAACGGGCTTTACT
>NZ_CANRNX010000017.1 GCF_947632075.1 uncultured Flavobacterium sp. | reverse complement strand
ATCTTGAGGTAAGTTAGGTAATTCACGAGAACGAGCTCCAGTTGCAATGATGATATGATCTGCAGATAATTCGATAACTGAACCATCAGCTTTAGTTACATCAACTTTTTTACCTGGTTTCACTTTTCCGAAACCGTCGATAACTTCAATTTTATTTTTTTTCATTAAGAATTGAACACCTTTGCTCATTCCTTCTGCAACTCCACGAGAACGTGCAATTACTGCATTGAAATCTTTATCAACTTCTCCGTTGATTGTTAAACCATAGTCAGAAGCGTGTTTTAAATAATCAAAAACTTGAGCAGATTTTAATAATGCTTTTGTAGGAATACATCCCCAGTTTAAACAAATTCCACCTAAATTTTCTTTTTCAACAACAGCAACTTTAAAGCCTAATTGTGAAGCTCTAATTGCAGTTACATAACCTCCAGGGCCACTTCCTAATACAATAATATCGAATTTCATATATAATTTTTCAGTATGATTTTGAGTTGTCTAAAATAATCAAAATATTTTACAGATTGCTATATTGGCAATGAAAACTTTATAATTTATCTATTATTTAATAAAATTGAATGATAAAGTTGTGTTTGTTGAATATTTCTTAGTTGTATAAGGTTTCTGCTTACGAAATTACAGCATATTGAGATTCGTATAAACCTTTATAATATCCGTTTTGTATCTCAACTAAGTCAGAATGTTTTCCTTGTTCTACAATTCTTCCTTGGTCCATAACAATAATATGGTCTGCATTGACAATTGTTGCTAAACGGTGTGCAATTACAATAGATGTTCTGCCTTTAGTTAAGGTTACTATTGCAGCTTGAATTAATTCTTCTGAATAGGTATCGATTGACGATGTTGCCTCATCTAAAATTAAAATACTTGGATTACTTACATAAGATCTCAAAAATGCGATTAATTGGCGTTGTCCAGAAGATAACATGGTTCCGCGTTCTTTTACATTGTATTGATATCCTTCAGGTAAACTTAAAATAAAATCATGAACGCCAATTTTTTTAGCTGCTTCGTAAACTTCTTCCTCGGTTATATTGGCGTTATTTAATGTAATGTTGTTGTAAATGGTATCACTAAATAAGAAAACATCTTGTAAAACAACTGCAATTTGAGAACGTAAACTATCTAAAGTGAAATCGTCTATATTATGTCCGTCAATGCAAATTGTTCCTTTATCAATTTCGTAAAAACGACTTAATAAATTAATGATTGTTGATTTTCCAGCTCCAGAACCTCCAACGATTGCAATGGTTTTTCCGGCTTCGACCGAAAGGTTAATTCCTTTTAATACTTCAGTTCCTTTAATGTAGCTGAAGTGAATATCTTTCATTTCAATAGCACCTTTAAATGTTGGGGCAATTTTTGTTCCTTGATTTTGAATTAAATCGGTTTCGTCCATAATTTCAAAAACACGGTCGGCTGCAATGATTCCCATTTGCATTACGTTAAATTTATCAGCAATTTGACGTAATGGATTGAATAACAATGGAATCATAGAAATATATCCGAATAAAGCACCAACAGTTGTGAATTTATCGCCATCGATAATGCTAAATCCACCGTATAAAATTACAAAACCAAGAGTTAATTGGGAAATGATATCAGCAATAGGGAAGAAGATGGAGTTATACAAAATGTTTTTTTGCCAAGCGTCGTTATGCTTTTTATTGATGGCTTCGAACTTTTTGTATTCAATATCTTCACGATTAAAAAGTTGTACAATCTTCATTCCGGTAACGCGTTCTTGTACAAAAGTGTTTAAGTTGGCAATTTGTGCACGAACTTCTTCAAAAGCAGTTTTCATGTGTTTTTGGAAAACACGAGTTGCAAAAACCAAGATTGGCATGGCTAAAACCACGATAATACTTAGTTTCCAGTTCATGTAAACCATAATAACAAGAACTACTAACATTTTTAAAACATCACCCACTATCATGAATAAACCTTGACTGAAAATGCTTGCAATTGATTCGATATCAGAAACGTTTCGTGTAACTAATTTTCCAACTGGTTCGTTATCGAAATATTTTAGTCTGAATCGTAACATTTTATGAAATAATTCCTGACGAATATCTTTAATAATGTTTTGCCCAAGCCAGCTTGAAATATAGGTAAAAGCGTATTGTGAAATGATTTCTAAAAGTAAAACAATTCCCATTAATGTGATAAAAAATACCAACCCGTTAGAATCTTTAACAGAAATGTATTTGTCTACAACCACTTCAATCATATACGGACGAATGGCAGCAAATACTGATAAAGTAACCAAACTAATAACAACCCAATTCAATTTTGATTTGTAGGGTTTTGCGTACTGCAATACTTTTTTCAGGGTTCCGGTTTTAAATTTTGCCATTATATATATGGATAGGTAACTTTAGTTAAATATAAACCATGCGCAGGAACTGAAAATCCAGCTTTTCCACGGTTTTTACTTTCTATAATCGTTCTAATATCTTCGACTTGTA
Organism: uncultured Flavobacterium sp.; assembly: GCF_947632075.1. GTDB lineage: Bacteria > Bacteroidota > Bacteroidia > Flavobacteriales > Flavobacteriaceae > Flavobacterium. The sequence continues at coordinate 35,276 of NZ_CANRNX010000017.1, read as the reverse complement.
TTTTTTCTAAACCAACATTAATTAAGGTTCCTACAATTGCACGAACCATGTTTCGTAAAAAACGATTGGCAGAAATAGTAAAAACCAATTGATTGTTATTTAATTGCCAAAACGCTTCGGTAATTGTACAATTAAAAGTAAAAACATCGGTGTGAGTTTTAGAGAAGCATTCAAAATCTTCATATTCTAAAAGAATTTTAGCAGCTTCGTTCATCTTTTCGATGTTTAATTTTCTAAAATGATACCAACTTAAATCTTTAGAAAAAACATTCTTTTTTAAATTGATGTGATATTCGTAGGTTCTTGCTGTAGCATCAAAACGAGCATGAGCATCTGCTGCTACAGGAAAAATTTCAAAAATAGCAATGTCTTCAGGTAAATACGAATTAAGTTTTCTAATCACTTCATTTATATCAAAAAAAACTTCGGTGTCAAAATGTGCATACATATTTGAAGCGTGAACACCTGCATCTGTTCTACCTGCACCAACTAATTCAAAGGTATCTTTTAGAATTAAATTAGTAGCTTTTGTTAAAACTTCTTGTACAGAAATAGCTTCAGGTTGCATTTGCCAACCGTGATAATTTGTTCCTTTGTAAGCGAATTCGATAAAATATCTCAATTTATTTCTTCTTATTTTTCAATTCACAAATATAGCTTAATTTAGCATGAAACTAAATATTACTTCTAACCAATTATAATGAAAAGACTGATTTTGCTAACTTTTTTGTTTTTGATGAACATCTCAAATGCACAGAATTTTGATGATTATTTCGAAAATAAAACCCTTCGTTTAGATTATATTTTTGCTGGAAATGCGCAGAATCAATACGCTTTTTTAGATGAATTAATTTCGTACGATAATTGGTATGGAAGAAAAGTTAATTTAGATAAAGTACTTTTAGAAGGAAATGGTCAAATTAAAGTTATTGATGCTAAAACTAATAAAACCATTTACAAACAAAGTTTTAGTACGCTCTTTCATGAATGGTTAACATTAGATGAAGCGCAAACAAATAATAAAAGTTTTGAAAATACATTTTTAGTTCCTTTCCCGAAAAGTGATGTAATTATTGAAGTTTCTACTTTTGATAAAGACCGAAAGGAAGTTGTGTTATTACACCATGAAGTTAACTCTAAAGATATATTAATTAAAAAGTTACATAATTCATCTAAAGAAAAGGTTAAAGTTATTCAGAAAGCTAAAAACGAAAATCCAATTTACGTAGCTATTGTTGCTGAAGGTTTTACAGAAGCTGAAATGCCTCTTTTTTTAACGAAAGCCCAAGCTGTTGTTGATGAATTATTTAAACAAAAAGCTTTTAAGAATCATGAAGATGATTTTACAATAGTAGCTGTTGAAACGATTTCTCAAGAAAGTGGTGTGAGTAATCCGCATACGAATGTTTGGAAGAATTCTGCGTTACAATCAAACTTTGGAACTTTTTATTCAGAAAGATATTTGACCACTTCTCGAATTAAAAATTTACATAATCAGTTAGCCGGAACTCCGTACGACCATATCATTATTCTTGCTAATACAGATATTTATGGTGGTGGCGGAATTTTCAATGCCTATACGTTAACCACTTCTAATCACAAACAATTTGCTCCAGTTGTGGTTCATGAATTCGGACATAGTTTTGCAGGTTTAGCAGATGAGTATTTTTATGAGTCGGATGTTTTTGAAAACACAGGAACCAATCAAATTGAACCTTGGGAACTAAATATTACTTCGTTAGCAAATTTCGATTCAAAATGGAAAAATATGCTTAAGGAAGGAACTCCAATTCCTACAGATAAAAAAGATGTAAATAAATACCGAATTGGTGTTTTCGAAGGATTAAAAGGTAACGGTTTGTATATTCCTTCTCAAAATTGTAGAATGAAAACGAATGACGCAATTGATTTTTGTCCGGTTTGTGAAAACGCCATCAACCACTTAATAGAATTTTATACCCAACAACAAAAATGAAGATTTTACTTTTATCTGACACACACAGTCATATCGATGACCGAATTATAAGTTACGCGCAACAAGCTGACGAAATTTGGCATGCCGGTGATATTGGCGATTTAAAGGTTACAGACACTTTAAAAAAAATAAAGCCGTTACGTGCTGTTTACGGAAACATAGATGATAATAAAGCGCGTATGGAATTTCCTTTAAATAACAGATTTATGTGTGAAGGAATGGATGTTTGGATTACACACATTGGTGGATATCCAGATAAATATAATATTGAGATTCGCGATGAAATTAAACGCAATCCGCCTCAAATTTTTATTTGTGGACATTCGCATATTTTAAAAGTACAATTTGATAGAAAATTAAATTGTTTGCATTTGAATCCTGGAGCTTGCGGTACACATGGTTTTCATCAAGTTCGTACCATGTTACGTTTTGAAATAAATGCTGGTAAAATATCTAATTTAGAAGTAATTGAGTTAGGAAGTAAACAAGTTAAAAAAAGCTGATATGAATAAAGATGTTTTTAAATTTTTAAGTGATATTGAAAAGAATAATAATCGAGTTTGGTTTGCTGAGAATAAAGAGCGATATGAAAAGTGTAGAGAGGAGATTGTTTTAGACTTTAACAATATTTACGACCGTTTATCTCAAACCGATTCGTTAGAACCTTTGAAGGTTTATCGAATTTATCGAGATGTTAGATTCTCAAAAGATAAACTACCATATAAAACAAATTTTTCAATGTATGTTGGAAGAAAGCAACCATATAATAGAGGAGGCTATTATTTACAAATTGAACCAGGCAAATCTTTTGTTGGTGGAGGTTTTTGGGGGCCTAATACAGAAGATTTGTTACGAATTCGTCAAGAAATTGATTTAGATAACGAATTGGAAATTATAACAAATGAATCTGATTTTAAATCTTATTACGGAGAGATTCAAGGCGAAAGTTTAAAAACAGCTCCTAAAGGTTTTGATAAAAATCACGAGAGAATTCAACTACTAAGGCTAAAGCAATATTTGCTTGTAAAAACATTTACAGATGAAGAAGTTTTATCACCTAATTTCAATAGTAAAGTTTTAGAAGGTTTTGAAAAGTTACGTCCTTTCTTTGATTATATGACATCAGTACTATTAACTAATTCAAATGGTGAGGATTTATATTAAAAAAAGCGGATTCATTTGCATGAATCCGCTTTATAACCAAAAAAAACACTTATGAAAAACTCAAAAATAATATTTTACCTTTTGAGCTATACAAATATAGCAATAAATTAATTGATTGAACAAATTAATTATGATAATAAAATATATATTTCTGTTAATTTTTTTTTTAAAAACATTTAGTCTATATTTTAAAATAATTGTTTCGATATTTAATTCATCTTTTTTCTTTTTTTTGTGTAAAAAATAATAATTTTATTTAAATAAAGTATTCGAAAAATGCTTTTAATTGAATTTAGTTTTTTTTATAATGGTTAAACTAAATAAGTTTTATTCTTAATATATAATTATGTGAAAATTATAAAATTATTTAGTTTAATAAAGTTTTTGATTTTTTTACAATTTGTTCAGATATGTTAATCATCCAAATTAATTGATCAATTATTAATTGAGATTCTTCTAATCTTTGAACTTGATCTGATTTTGAAAGATTCTCACTTTCAATTTCTTCTCTTCTTAACTTTTTAATTTGTAGAAAACTTCCTTCATAAATTTCTTCATCTTTTTCTGAAATTAAATCGTAATGAGCAGCACTAAATACAAATTTGTTAGCCAATTCTAAATTGTATAAAACTTTATCCATCACGATACCAAATGATTTAGAAGCTTCAGATGTTTGATGTGATTGAATATAAGTTCCAACAGAAGCTGCTGCAGAAAGCAAAGTCTGATTTAGAACCAATATTTCATAAATTTCTAATACATTTTTTTGCTTAGATTTAGGTTCTTGTTTCATTCTCTGAAAAGAAGCCATTAAGTTTCCTGTGTCAATAAAAGCATCTTTACGAGCTAATTTATAAGTAGTTGTAGGAGTTCCTTTTTCAATATAATATTTTTTAATTTCTTCAATATATTTTTTATTAGATAATAAACTTTTTGAAATAAAGTTTTTAACGTTTAAATGCTCCCAAGTTGGCCATAAAATATGTGTTGCGAGCAATGCTAAAACAGCTGCAATAATTGTGTCTATTACTCTAAAAACAAGCATATTGCTATAATCAGGTGTTAGAATGCCATACAAAAAAATTACATACATCGTTATAAAAACAACACCAACTTTATAATCAGAATGTGTTAACCAATAGCCAATAACCATCGAAATAAAGGTTAATACGAGCAATATAGATGTATCATGAATAAAATATAAAGTAGAAAATGCAATAGCTCCACCAATTAAAGTTCCATAAACTCTATTTAATGATCTGCTTTTAGTTAATCCATAATCTGGACGCATAATAACTACTAAAGTCATTAAAATCCAATATTCATTTTGTAAGGGTAATATTTTTCCTAACAGAAAACCTATTAATAGAGTTAATGTTAATCTGGTTGCGTGTCTGAAAATTGATGATTTAAAATTTAAATTCTCAGTCAATGTTTTAAAACGATAATGTTGTGGTGTTAAGAATTTTTCAATGTCTTTATATTTACCGCGAAGTTCGTCCATATTAATTCGCCCTTTAAAGACACGTTCCAAACCTTTAATTTTTTCAACCTGTCTTTCTGCGTAATGTAATACTGTATTAAAGGTTAAAATTTCGTCTTGCGTATCGGGCCAATTTTTTATCTTTTGAAACTCGTCTAAGTGAAGTTTTATAGCTTTAATTTGATTACCTAATGAAACTGGTGAGTGGTAAGTTTTATTCAATTTTATACTTGTAGCCAATTCATGTAAAGTAAACGCAAAATTATCTGCTAATTTCTGATATTCAATAATTAAATTTTTATCATCTTTAAAAAGTTCATGAATTCTCGCGTGATTAAAAGTGTTAGAAGTTGCAATTTCAAGAATTTCAATTAATGAAGTTAATGAAATTAACAACTGTCTATTGTTTGAAGAGTTATTGGTATTTGCTTTACTTCTAATCAAGAATTCGCGAATACTTTCATGATATTCGTTTAGTTTTATTTGAATTTCTAATTGTTTTTCAATTATTTTATTCTTGTCCGAATCTTCATTCCATAACGAAGCTCTCAAATCTAAATATTCAGCAGTTTGTTCGATACAATTTGCTATTTCTAAATAAATATATCTTTTGGGCTTGAAGAAATAAAATATCAAAGAAATTACTAAATAAATAATACCTCCAGAAAACATTAAAAAACTGTTTTTTATTATTTCTTCACCCTCGTAATTTCTTACAAATGATAAACTGACTGTTAATAAGCAAACGAAAGAAATTAAGTTAGCTCGATGTCCATAAACAGAAATCATTGCAGCGAAAAAAATGATACTGGTAAATACTGGGTAAAAAATTAATGGAAACGGTTTTGTAAAGGCTAAAATAAACGAGATGAAAGCAATACAAAAACTACCTAAAAGAAGACCGTTAATTTTATGTTTTAAACTACTTTGAATATCGGTTGGCGCGTTTAAAATAGCTCCGAGTGATAAAGCAAATGCGGTTGGGAAATTTGATGCTTCATGAAAAAAGATAAAAGGAATAGATCCTGCAATTGTGATTTTTATAGCGTCGTAAAAATGATTGTCGCTAATTTTTTTTGCGATTTTTTGGTACATATAATTTATAAAGGAATCAGAAAAAAGCATATAAAAATACGCAGCAGAAATATAGTGAAATATATTTTATAAACTAATAAGCTAATAAAGAACAAAACAATAAAAAATGCTTAATTTTGTAACTTCTAAAAAATTAGATGTTTTAATTAAAATAAAACGAAATGATATTACCTATAGTTGGATATGGTGATCCTGTTTTACGTAAAGAAGGGGTTGAAATCACTAAAGACTATCCAAATTTACCAGAACTTATTGAAAACATGTTCCAAACCATGGAAAATGCTTCAGGAGTTGGTTTAGCAGCACCTCAAGTGGGTTTAGCTATCCGTTTATTTGTTATCGATTGCAGTCCGTTTGGAGATGATGAAGATTTATCTGAAGAAGAACGAAATAAATTAAGTAAATTAAGAAAAACTTTTATTAACGCCAAAATCACTAAAGAAGAAGGTGAAGAATGGGCTTTTAATGAAGGTTGTTTAAGTATTCCTAATGTTAGGGAAGATGTAATGCGTAAACCTATTATTACTATTGAATATCTTGATGAAGAATTTAATAAGCATACTGAGGTTTATGATGGTTTTGCAGCTCGTGTAATTCAACACGAATATGACCATATTGAAGGGATTTTGTTTACAGATAAAATTTCTACATTAAAGAAAAAGTTAAACGCTAAACGTTTACAAAATATTATGGATGGGAAAGTGCATCCTGATTATAAAATGAAATTCATAAACAAAAAAGGTCGATAATATTTGGATTTTAATTTCAAATTAAGATATTTGTGACTTGATTAATAAAAGAAGAAAAATGAGCGTAGAAAAAGTATTAGCTATTTCTGGGAAACCAGGTTTATACGAATTAACAATTCAAACTAGATCAGGATTTATTGCTGTATCTTTAGTTGATGGAAAAAAAATCACAGTTGGTTTAAGAAGCAACGTAAGTTTATTATCTGAAATTTCAATATATACACAAACAGGAGAAGTTAAATTGTTCGAGATTTTTGGAAGAATTGCAAGAAAAGAATCTAACGGACCTGCAATTTCTCACAAAGCTTCTGATCCAGAATTAGTGGCATATTTCAGTGAAATTGTTCCAGATTACGATGAAGATAGAGTTTATGTATCTGACATTAAAAAAGTATTTAGCTGGTACAACATTATGCAACAAGCTAATATGGTAGCTGTTTTTAACGGACCATTACAAACAAGTTCAGTTTTTGAAGAAGCTGAAGTAGTTGAAGAAGTTGTTGCGGAAGAAAAACCAAAAAAAGCTACAAAAGCTAAAGCTAAAAAAGAAGAAGAATAATTTTCTTAACATATAACAAATCCTGCAATTTAGCAGGATTTGTTATTTTTATCAAAACTTCAATTTATGAATTCAAGAGAAGAACAATTAGCAGCCTTTGATCGTTTGTTAGATATCATGGATGAACTTCGTGAAAAATGTCCGTGGGATAAAAAGCAAACCTTAGAATCTTTACGTAATTTAACTATTGAAGAAGTTTATGAATTAGGAGATTCAATTATTGAAAATGATTTAAATGAAATAAAGAAAGAGCTTGGAGATGTTTTACTTCATATCGTTTTTTATTCTAAAATCGGAAGTGAAAAGAAAGCTTTTGATATTGCAGATGTTGCTAATGCCATTTCTGATAAATTAATTTATAGACATCCACATATTTACGGAGATGTTGTGGTTGAGAGTGATCAAGAAGTTCTTCAAAATTGGGAAAAATTAAAGCTTAAAGAAGGAAATGAATCTGTATTAGGCGGAGTTCCTAAAAGTTTACCAGCAATGGTAAAAGCAAACCGAATTCAAGAAAAGGCGAAAGGGGTTGGTTTTGATTGGGATAATGCTGATCAAGTTTGGGAAAAAGTTCAAGAAGAAATTTCTGAATTTCAGGAAGAAGTTAAAGCGGATAACCATGAATTAATGGAAGCAGAATTTGGCGATGTTTTATTTTCATTGATTAATTATGCTCGATTTGTAAATATTAATCCTGAAAATGCATTAGAGAAAACGAACGTAAAGTTTATTAAACGTTTTCAGTTTTTAGAACAACAAGCAAAATTAGATGGAAAAAAATTAGAAGAAATGTCTTTAGAAGAAATGGATGTTTATTGGAATAAAGCCAAATTATTATAAAAAAATCCTTCATTATTGAAGGATTTTTCTTTTAGACATTTTCAAGCAAAGAAAATTAATATCTGGTTGAATCCAAACTTTTAAGTTTAAATTCAGATTTGTTCATAACAACAATAACAAACAATACATGAACAAATCGATAAGTAATATTAAGTGTTTTTATATTTTTAAATAGTCATTGAAAATAATTGTGTATCTGGTTTATTTCGTTTTAATTTTAAATCGAAAACCATACAAATATTTCGTATAAAAGGTTTTCCTTCTTCTAAGATATACAACTCGTTTTCTTTGATATCTATTAAACCATCAGTAATAAACTCTTCTAAATTTTCTATGATTTTGAATTCTTCTAAGTAATTTTTTGGAATTAAATTTAAGTCTGTTTTAAATTGGCACATCAATTCTAAAATAACTTTTCTGATAATTAAATCTTCTTCATTTAAAATATGACCTTTAATAACCGGAATTTCATTCTTACTTAATAATTCTTCGTATTCTTTAAAATCTTTAGAATTTTGAGCAAACGCATTCCAGCTATCGCTAATAGATGAGACTCCAAGACCAATCATTACTTCAGTTTTAGAAGAAGTATAGCCCATAAAATTTCTATGCAAATCATTATTCTTGAAAGATTGATAAAGAGAATCTTCTTTTGTAGAAAAATGATCCATTCCTATTTCAATAAATCCGTTTTCTAATAATAATTCTTTACCTAATTCGTATAATTGGCGTTTAAAATCATCTTTAGGCACATCCTCATCATTAAAACCACGCTGTCCATTACCTTTTATCCAAGGTACGTGTGCATAACTGTAAAAAGCTAAACGATCTGGTGCCAACGATTTGGTTTTTTCAATGGTATCTTTAATTGATGCTAAAGTTTGAAATGGTAAACCGTAAATAATATCATGAGATATGGATGTGTAACCAATTTCTTTTGCCCAAATGGTAACCTTAGCTACCGAATGAAAAGTTTGATTTCTATTAATCACTTTTTGAACCGTAGGATCGTAATCTTGAACACCCAAACTCAATCTTCTAAAACCTAAATCAAATAAAGTTTGTAAATGTTCTTTGGTAGTATTATTTGGATGTGCTTCAAAACTCATTTCACAAGATTCATGAATAATTGCTTTGTCAAAAATTCCTGTGATAAGTTTTTGTAAATTCTGTGGAGAAAAAAATGTTGGAGTTCCACCACCTAAATGTATTTCTTTAATTATTGGTTTGTCTTCAAATAATTCTAAATAAAGTTGCCATTCTTTCAGAAGTAAATCAATATAAGGTAATTCAACTTCATGACGTTTGGTTATGCGTTTATGGCAACCACAAAAAGTACATAAACTTTCGCAAAATGGTAAATGAACATAAATAGAAATACCTTCTTTTGTGTTTGTTAGATCTAATTGCTTTTTACAACATTTTTTCCAAGATTCTTGGCTAAATGAACTTGAATCCCAATACGGAACCGTAGGATAACTTGTGTATCTTGGACCCGGAACATTATATTTTTGTATTAAACTTGCCATGAATTCTTAATTTTATTCAAAAGTATTTATTTGTTGTATAACAAATTATGACAATTGTCATATCGATAATTTTTTCAGTTTTTTTAATCAATTAATATTTTATATTTTTTTTAAGAATTACTATAGATACTATAAAGATTAAAATTCATTATATTTGAATTATATAAAAAGTAATAAAAATGGGATTTTTAAAAACACTTATAATTATTGTTGCGATTTGGTATTTCTTAAAATTCGCATTCCGTTTTTTTGGACCAATTCTTTTGAAAAAGGCCATTCGAAAAGCTGAACAAAACTTTCAACAACGCACACAAGATTATTATAATAATACATCAGACGATACTTATTCTTACAACAACAATACAAATGAAAATTTTGGAAGAGAAAAAGGAATTCCAAGAGAAAAAAAGAAAGTTGGTGAATATATAGAATTCGAAGAAATAAAATAGTTTTAAATTATAACGGTTAAAGTCTTACAGTTGTAAGACTTTTTTTGTATTCTATTTTTACAGTTAGCTAAGCTTTTATTACTATTTTAGCATACATTTTATAAAAAAAGATTAATGAAAAATTTAAAGAACTATTTACCTCATATTTTTTCGATATTAGGATTTATAATTATTGCTTTAGCATATTTTTCGCCTGTTCTTTCAGGTAAAGAAATTTTACAATCTGATATTGTTCAATATGTTGGAATGTCAAAAGAACAGGTTGAGTTCAGAGAAACTTACAACGAAGAATCATATTGGAATAATAGTGCTTTTGGTGGTATGCCAACTTATCAATTAGGGGCAAAGTATCCTCATAATTACGTTAAAGAATTAGATAGTTTAATTCGATTTTTACCTCGTCCGGCAGATTATTTATTCATTTATTTTATTGGATTTTACCTGCTTCTATCTTGTTTTAGAATAAAACCACTTCAAGCCTTTATTGGAGCTTTAGCCTTCGGATTTTCAACATATTTAATTATTATTATCGGTGCCGGTCATAATGCAAAAGCACACGCAATTGCTTATATGCCAATGGTTTTAGCAGGTGTGTTCTTAGTTTTTAGAAAAAAATATATCTCAGGTTTTATTATAACCACTTTGGCAGCTGCACTTGAAATTAGTGCAAATCACTTCCAAATGACTTATTATCTTCTTTTTTTATTGGCAATTGTTGCTATTTATTATGTTGTTGATTATATAAAAGAAAAAGACTTTGTTTCGTTAGGTAAAATATTTGGAGTTTTTATAGTTTCTGGAATTTTAGCTGTCGGTGCCAATGCTACTAATTTAATGGCAACTGCTGAATATGCAAATTTTAGTACAAGAAGTTCCAGTGAGTTAACGTTTAATCCAGATGGGACAGCCAAAGACAGAGACATTGCTATGACTCATGAATATATTACTGAATATAGTTATGGCGTTTTTGAAACATTTAATTTATTTGTTCCTCGTTTATTAGGAGGTGGAAATGCTGAAAATGTAGGTAAAGATTCTAATTTAGGTAATTTATTAATTAAGTTAGGAGCTTCGCCTTCAGAAGTTACAGCATTTACAAAACAAGCACCTACGTATTGGGGAGACCAACCTATAGTTGCTGCTCCGGCTTACATTGGTACGGTTGTTATTTTCTTATTTGTTTTAGCATTATTTGCTGAAAAAAGAAAATTCAAATGCATTTTTGTTGCAGGTGCAGCGGTTTCAATCTTATTATCGTGGGGAAAAAACTTTCCATTAACTGATTTTATGATTGATTATTTCCCAATGTATAATAAATTTAGAGCAATTACATCTATTCAGGTAATTGCAGAATTATGTATACCTGCATTGGGAATTATTGGTTTAGCCTCATTTTTTAAACTTTCAAAGGAAGAACAATTTACGACTTTAAAAAAATCTGGGATAGCTACTTTAGGATTAATAATTTTCTTATTTGTTTGCAAAATGTTTGTAGATTTTCAAGGCGTAAATGATGGTTACTTAATGCAAATGTATGGAGAAATAGGTCCAGATTTTGTTCGTGCAATACAAGAAGATAGACAAGCAATGTATATCAACGATTTATTTCGTACTTTAATTTTGGTTGCGATTGCTGGTGCTATTTTATATTTCTTTATTAAAGAGAAGTTAACTGAAAAAATTTCTTTAGTAGTTTTAGGACTTGTAATTGTTTTTGATTTAGTAACTATTGATTGGAATTATGTAAACAAATCTAACTTTGTGAGTGCTTCACAAGTTAAAAATCCGTTTACGAAAACAGCTGTTGATGATCAAATTCTTAATGATACTTCTAACTTTAGAGTTTTTGATATGCAAAGTCCGTTTAATAGTGGTAGAACATCATTTTTCCATCAAGCTTTAGGTGGTTACCATGCTGCAAAACCGAAGAAAATTCAAGAGTTGTACGATTATCAAATCACAAGTCAAAACTTTGAAATTTTGAATATGTTCAACGTGAAATACATCATTTCACAGAATGAAGATCAACAACCTATTTCTTTACAAAACCCTGAAGCTAACGGAAACGCATGGTTTGTATCTGAAGTTAAAACTCTTCCTTCAGCAGATGAAATTATGATTGAGCTATCTAAAGTAAATACTAAAAAAACTGCGTTGGTACAAAGCAACAAAGTAAATGTAAATTTAAATCCAGCTTACGTTGTAGATAGTTTAGCAACAATTAAATTAGTTGATGCTCGCTCTAATTTCTTAAAGTACGAAAGTAATAATGTTAATGAAGGAATTGCAGTTTTTTCTGAAATGTATTACCCTAAAGGTTGGAATGTTACTATCGATGGAAATAAGGTTGAAATGTTTGAGGTAGATTATGTTTTAAGAGCTTTACAAGTTCCAGAAGGAAAACATACAATTGAATTTAAGTTTGAACCAGAAGTTGTAGAAAAGGGAAGTTTAATTGCTTTAATCTCAAGTATAATAATTTTTATGTTAATTGTGTTTGGATTAGTATTATCCTTTAAAAAATGTAAAAATAACGAATAACAGAAAAGTCCGAAACTCAAATTTCGGACTTTTTATTTCTATAAACATAAGTATTTTTTGGCAAAATCAGCAATGATTTTTACCTTAGCTCAAAATCAAATCAAATGAAAAAAATTTCACTTTTTGCATTTTTAATTGCAAGTCAATTTACATTTGCTCAACGTAACTTAACCATTGAAGAAGCAACAATTGGAAACTTTACCACTTTTGCTCCAGAAAATTTAGTTGCAACGCAATGGAAAGATGCTCAAACGATTACATATTTAGATAAAACCTATCAAAACCTAATGAGCAGAAATGCTTCTAACAATTGGGAAGAAGTGCTTTTAATTTCTAAAAATGATTTACTAAATAAGTTAAAACCAATAACAAAAACGGAAGATTTTAAATTAAGAATTTTTCCTTATGATTACCATTGGAAAAATGAAAATAGCTTAATTTTAAATTTTGAAGCTAATGACTCAATTTATTTAGTTATTTATAATCTTCAAACAGATACTATTGAAGCTTCTTTTATTTTAGATTCAGAAGCACAAAATCCACTATTATCGGTTAATGGAGATGAAGTAGCTTGGTTAAAAAATAATAATATTTTTATCACCAAAGCAAATGGTCAAATCATTCAAGTTACAAATGATGATGAAGGTTTTGTAAATGGGAGCGAAAATACACATCGCCAAGAATTTGGAATTGATCGAGGAATGTGGTGGAATACAAACGCAACTCAATTGGCTTTCTATAAGAAAAATGAAACTATGGTTACTGATTATCCATTAGTTCAATTTGATACTCGTATTGCAGAGGTTAAAAATACCAAATATCCAATGGCAGGAATGAAAAGTGAAGAAGTTACTTTGAATATTTACGATGTAAATACCGGAAAAACTATCACGATTCAAACAGGTGAACCTAAAGAACAATATTTAACTCAGATTACTTGGGATCCATCAGGTAAATACATTTATGTTGGAGTTTTAAATCGCGAGCAAGATCATTTAAAACTGAATAAATACGATGTTTCTAACGGAAAATTAGTTTCAACTTTGTTTGAAGAAAAATCATCAAAATGGGTTGAACCTCAAAGTCCGTTGACTTTCCTTCCAAATGGAAAACAATTCTTATATCAGTCAGAAAAAGACGGATTTAATCAATTGTATTTATATGATACAAACGGAAAATTAGTTAAAAAATTAGGCTACAATAATGTAGTTGTAAAAGATTTGTTAGATTTTGATTCTAAAGGAAACTCCGTTTCTTATATCGGAGTTACCAATAACGGATTAGACCGTCAATTATTTACGGTTGATTTAAAATCAGGGAAAACAACTCAAGTTACTTCAGGTTCTGGATTTCATAATGCATACTTCAATGCAGACAAAACTTTATTTTACGATCAATTTTCAAATACACAAACACCAAATAAAATTTCACTTGTTGATGCTAAATCTAAAAAGAGTGTTGATTTAGTAAATGCTAAAAATCCGTATGCAGGAGTTGCAGAACTTCCCAAAATGGAAATGGTAACTATTAAAGCAGCTGATGGTAAAACAGATTTAAACGGACGTATTATTTATCCTGCAGATTTTGATAAAAATAAAAAATACCCTGTAATGGTTTATGTTTACGGAGGTCCGCACGCACAATTGGTTCAGAATAAATGGTTAGGTGGTGCTTCGTTGTTTGATTATTATATGGCACAACAAGGATTTGTTGTTTTTACTTTAGATAACCGAGGCAGTGACGCACGTGATCGTGATTTTGTTCAAGTAATTCACCGTAATTTAGGTCAGAACGAAATGGCTGATCAAATGAAAGGAGTAGAGTTCTTAAAATCGAAATCGTTTGTAGATGCTGACAAAATTGGAGTTTACGGATGGAGCTTTGGTGGTTTCATGGCAACTTCATTAATGTTGAATCATCCTGAAACTTTTAAAGTTGGAGTAGCAGGTGGTCCGGTTATCGATTGGAAATGGTACGAAGTTATGTACGGTGAACGTTATATGGATTCTCCAAAGCAAAATCCAGAAGGATATGCTTTAACGAGTACTTTAGATAAAGTTGATAATTTAGAAGGTAGATTGTTATTAATTCATGGAGCACAAGATCCTGTGGTTGTGCAACAACATAGTGTGGAATTTATTGAAGCTTGTATTAAAGCTGGAAAACAAGTAGATTATTTCTTATATCCAACCCATGAACATAATGTTTCAGGTAGAGACCGAATTCATTTAAATGCAAAAATAGCAGATTATTTTAAGCTGCATTTACAATAATATATAATTAAAAAAGCCCGATTTTATCGGGCTTTTTTATGTTTTAAGAAATTCTTTGATGTTCTACAATTTCTTCTTTATTAGCTTTAATTTCTTTAAAATGACTTGGTGTTAAACCTGTAATCTTTTTAAATTGAGTACTTAAATGTGCCACTGAGCTATAGTTCATTTTATATGCAATTTCACTTAAAGTAAGCTCATCGTAAACTAATAATTCTTTTACTTTTTCTATTTTTTGAAGAATGTAAAACTGCTCAATAGTTTGTGATTCTTGAGTAGAAAATAATTGACTTAAACTGTTATAATCTGATTGTAATTTGCTTGAAAGGTATTCAGATAAAGTTATGGTTAAGTCATTTACATCTTTAGAAACCAACTCGATAATCTGAGTTTTAATTCGTTCTACAGTTTGACTCTTTTTATCATCAAGAATTTCAAATCCAAGTGGAACTAATTTTTCTTCTATTTTATTACGATCATCTAATGTTATAGGTTCATGAAATTCTACCAATCCTAATTCTACATCATTTAAATCGAATCCTAAATCTTCTAATGTTTTTTCAACCACCATTATACATCGTGGACATACCATATTTTTAATTCGAATTGTTCTCATAATAATTTCAAAGTTTTGTTATACCCAAATATATTATAATCGGCGGTTATATAAAAATAAAAAACGTTATGATAGTGTAATAATTTT
The DNA here is from genome assembly GCF_947632075.1 of uncultured Flavobacterium sp. GTDB lineage: Bacteria > Bacteroidota > Bacteroidia > Flavobacteriales > Flavobacteriaceae > Flavobacterium. The sequence goes on along the minus strand of NZ_CANRNX010000017.1, from coordinate 19,916 downwards.
AGTTATTTGTAGGATAATCATAATTTACCATCCAATTGATGCCAAATTTATCTATGAACATTCCAAAATAAGCTCCCCAAAATGTTTTTGCTAATGGCATAGTAATTTCACCACCTTTTGAAAGTTTTTCAAAAATATCGTTTGCTTCATCTTCTGAGAAAGTATTAATAGAAAGCGAAATGTTATTTCCAAAATTTGCTTGAGGTCCAAAAGTTTCATTTGTGTCGCTTCCCATCAATACAGTTTCATCACTAATTGGTAACGAAACGTGCATGATTTTGTTTCCAACTTCTTCTGAAAGTTCTTGATCTGGGGACATTTCTTTAAAACGTCCGATGTACTGAAATTCTTTTCCAAAAGCTTCTTTATAAAAAGTGAAAGCTTCTTCACAATTTCCATTAAAGTTTAAATACGCATTTACTTATGCCATGATTTAGTTTTTAGTTAATGATATAAATGTATAAAATTTAATTTCTTATTCTTCTTCTTCAGGACTATTTTTCATAGCCATTAATAAAGCATAAGCTCCTTTAGAAACATATTTTTTGCTAATATCTAAATCTGAAAGAATTTCAATTTTATCATTTGCCTTATTTCCAATTTTTACAGCAATTAATTCAAATTCATTATTTGATTTTACTTCGAAAACATAATCTTTCCCATCAAAATGAACAACAGATTCAACAGGAAGTACGTTCGAAGCCTTATTTTCTGTTGTTAATTCTACATTAAAATACATGTTTGCTGTAAACGGAATCTGATTTTGTTTTGAAATTTGAGCTAAGACATCAACAGAGCCGTCTGCATTTACACTTTGTGAAATAGAAACAATTTTTGCTGTAATTTTCTCGTTTGTTTTCGCATTTGAAAAAGCTTCTAATTCTTGACCTACTTTTAAATAAGGTAAATCATTTTCAAAAGCGTTGATTTTAAGCATTGGTGTTCCTGTTTGAATAATTTCTAAAATAGCTTCAGAACTCGAAACATATTGTCCACGATTTACCAAAACTGCATTCACAATTCCGTTTACTGGCGATGTAATTGCTAAACTTCTTTTAATATTAGCTAAACTTATAGTAGAAGGTTTCAAATTAATTAATTGTAATTTTTCTTCTAAAGCACGTTTTTTAATTTGTAGTAAATTTAATTCTGCTTTTGCTTCTTCTAAAACCTTGGTACTTGCAGCTTGAGAATCATTCAAATCTTTCTGACGATTGTAATTTGAATTTGCCTTTTCAATTAAAGCTTTAGTAGTTAAATAATCTTCTTGTAGTTGTACATAAGTCGGATCTTCTAAAACCGCAATAATCTCACCTTTTTTTACTCTATTTCCGGGTAAAACTGGAATTGATTTCACAAAACCACCTAACATGTTTGTTACCGAAATTTGATCTTGTGGTGTAGTAACTGTTCTTGCATTCAAACGTATGGTGGTTGGAATGTTGTCTTGTAAAATTTCTACAACTTCTAAATTTATATTTTTTAATTGAGCATCAGTTAATGAGATGGTATTGTGTGGGGCAGAAGTTGAATTAGCCTTTATTTGTGCTTCTTCGTTGCTGTTTTCGTTTTTTTGTGAACATGATGTAATAAACATAACAACAGCTAAAAATCCTATATATTTTTTCATAATTAATTCGCTAAATAATTTAATGATACGGCTTTGATGTTTCTTGTAAATAATTGATCTGCAAATTGATTTTGTAAATCGATTATTTGATCATTTAAAATTACCCAATCTAAAAAATTGATTTCACCAGATAACAATTGTTGTTCAGTAATTTGTTTTAATGCAGTTGCTTCTGCTAATTGCGTTTTTTTATAGGAAGCTATGATTGCATTATATGTTTCAACCTCATTTAGCAATTGTTTTATATCTTGAGCCCATTTGTTTTTTTGAATTTGTAACTGATTTTCTTGTATTTTAACAGAAGTTTCAGCCGATTTAATCCCTGATTTCAGACTTCCTTGAAAAATAGGAACAGAAACACCAACCATAAATGATTGAAAACGATTCGTATTAATTTCTTTAAAACTCTGGTTGTAATAACCAACAGTAACATCTGGTAAACGTTTAGATTTTTCAACCTCAACCTTTAACTCAGATTCTTTTAATAACGCTTCTTGTAGTGAAATCAGCGGATGTTGATTACTTTGACTTTTTAAAGGAATTTCAAAATATTCATTTTCAGAAACCAATTCAAATTCAGATTCTAATTGAAGTAAATTTTTAAATTCAATTTTAATATTATCAATATGGGTCTGAATTGCTTTACCTTCATTCTCTATTTTTTGTAATCGAATTTTAGCTGTAGCTACTTCAGTACGATTTGTAGCACCTTTTTCAAAACGTAAATTTGCTTTATTCAAAAAATCAGAATAAACTCGAATATTTTCTTGATTGATTTGCTTTTTTAAATTCAAATATTGCCATTCTGCATATAAACTACCAATTTGATGTTCTATAATTTTTTCTGATACTTTTTCTTGAGCTAAAGCAGTTTGAATCATTTGTATATTTAGTTTTTTCTGTTTAGCATAAAAAGTAGGAAACTGAAAACGTTGTTCAACTGCAATTTTCTGGTCGAAAACACTTGAATTTATATCTCCGAATTCCATTGAAATATCTGTAGGCTGAATACTTAATTGCGATTTAACATTTTTTTCCTGAAACTCGGTTTCTAAACGTGCTTGCTTAAGAGATAAGTTATTTTTTAAACCTACTTCAATTAAATCGTTATAATTTAATGGTTGCTGTGCCAATGCATTTGAACTAAAAGTTAGCATTGCAAAAACTGCAACAGTTTTTAATTTATGATTTGTTTTCATTGTAAACTTTTCAATTAAAATATAAAGGATAGGAACTACAAAAAGTGTTAAGAATGTTGCAATTAGTAAACCACCTATAACTACAGTAGCTAAAGGTCTTTGAACTTCTGCACCTGAACCATTACTTAAAGCCATTGGTAAAAAACCTAATGAAGCTACAAATGCTGTCATTAAAACCGGACGTAAACGTGTTTTTGTTCCCATTAATACAATTCGGGTAGTGTTTTTAATGCCAGTTTCTTTAAATCGGTTATATTCAGAAACAAGTACAATCCCGTTTAAAACAGCAACTCCAAATAAGGCAATAAAGCCAACACCGGCACTAATACTAAATGGCATGTCTCTTAAAACCAAGAAATAAATTCCTCCAATTGAAGAAAGTGGAATAGCAGTATAAATTAGTAAACTGTATTTGATAGATTTAAAAGCAAAATACAGCATAATAAAAATCATTACTAATGCAATAGGAACAGCGATTGCCAAGCGTTCTTTAGCTTGGTTTAAATTATCAAAGGCTCCACCGTAAGTGATTCTGTATCCTGTTGGAAGTGTAATTTCAGCATCAACTTTACGTTGCAAATCTTCTACAACGGTTTGTACGTCTTTATCTTTAACATTAAAACCTATAATAATTCTACGTTTTGCATTTTCTCTCTGAATTTGATTTGGAGTATTTTTAAAAGAAACATCTGCAATTTGACTTAACGGAATTTGGTTTCCGTTTGATGTTGGAATTAGTAAGTTTTGAATATCTTCAATTGAAGTTCTGCTTTTCTCATCTAAACGAACTGTTAAATCAAATCTGCGTTCACCTTCAAACACACTTCCGGTAGATTGACCTGCAAACGACATATTAATAATTCGGTTCGCATCACCAATTTGTAAACCATATTGTGCTAATAATGCTCGGTTAAATGTTATTACAACTTGCGGAATTCCGTTTATCGGTTCGATATATAAATCTTGAGCGCCATCCACTTTTTGGATAACATTTCCAACTTTCTGAGCATAGTGAGCTAAACTATCTAAATTCTCACCAAATATTTTTAGAACAACATCTTGTCTTGCTCCAGTCATTAATTCGTTAAAACGCATTTGAACCGGATATTGAAAACTTGTAGTTAATCCAGGTACTTCAGAAACAGCTTCACTCATTTTTTGGGATAACTCTGGAAATGTTTTGGCAGAAGTCCATTCTTTTTTAGGTTTCAAAACAATAATCATATCTCCAGCATCCATTGGCATTGGTTCTGTTGGAATTTCTGCACTACCAATTTTTGTAACAACTGCTTCAACTTCAGGAAAACGTTCTTTTAAAATTTTAGCTGCTTTTGAAGTATATTCGATAGTTGTAGAAATATTACTTCCGGGTAAAACACGTGCCTCAACAGCAAAATCACCTTCTTCTAAAGATGGGATAAATTCACCTCCTAAACGAGTTAAGAAGAAGATTGCTAAAGCAAACATAGCCACAACACTTGCTAAAATTATTTTTTGTGATTGAATTGCTTTGATTAGAAGTGATTGATGTTTATTTTCAACACGTTTCATCACTTTGTCAGAAAGATTTGGTTTTGTTTTAACCTTCTTACTTAAAAACAAAGAAGTCATCATTGGAACGTAAGTTAAAGACAAAATGAAAGCCCCAACTAAAGCAAAAGCAACTGTTTGCGCCATTGGTTTAAACATTTTACCTTCAATACCATCTAAGGCAAAAATTGGTAGGTAAACTATTAAGATAATGATTTGACCAAAAACCGCAGAGTTTACCATTTTTTTAGCAGAATTTCCTACAGTTTCATTCATCTCATCTGTAGTTAAACGCAGCTTGTTACCTAACTTTTTATTATGGTATAATTGATGCATTGCAGCTTCGACAATAATAACTGCACCATCTACAATTAAACCAAAATCTAAAGCTCCTAAACTCATTAAGTTTCCACCAATTCCAAAAATATTCATCATGATGATTGCGAATAATAATGATAAAGGAATTACAGAAGCTACAATGAAACCAGCACGAACATTTCCTAAGAAAAGAACTAAGATAAATATCACAATTAATGCACCTTCTAATAAATTGGTTTCAACTGTTAAAATGGTATTATCAACCATTTTTTTGCGGTCTAAAAACGGTTCAATAATTACACCTTCGGGTAAAGTTTTTTTAATTTCTTCAATTCGTTCTTTAACTTTAACTACTACATCGTTACTATTTTCTCCTTTAAGCATTAGCACAATAGCTCCAGAAACTTCACCTTCATCGTTGTATGTCATTGCACCATAACGCGTAGCATGACCAATGCGAACATCGGAAACATCTTTAAGTAAAAGTGGAATTCCGTTTGTAGAGCGTTGAATCGAAATGTTTTGAATATCTTCAATACTTCCAATTAAACCTTCAGAACGAATGAACATAGAGGTAGGTCCGTTTTCAATATAAGCACCACCCGTATTTTGATTATTTTCTTCTAACGCTTCAAAAATAGAATCAATGGTTATATTATGAGCTTGCAAACGTTGTGGATTGATTGCAATTTCATACTGTTTTAACTTTCCACCAAAACTACTTACATCTGCAACACCAGGTACACTTAGAAGTTGTTGGCGTACAATCCAATCTTGAATTGTTCTTAATTCAGTTGCATCATATTTTGATTCGTAGCCTTCAGCTGGACGAACTACATATTGATAAATTTCTCCTAATCCTGTAGAAATTGGCCCAAGTTCTGGTTCACCAATACCTTCAGGGATTTGGCTTTTAACTTGTGTTAAACGTTCACTAATTTGTTGTCTTACCCAATATACATCGGTAGCATCTGTAAAAACAACAGTCACTAAAGACAATCCAAATCTTGAGAAACTACGTAATTCTGTAATTCCAGCAATATTTGCGGTTGCTTGTTCAATAGGAAAGGTTATTAAACGTTCGATATCTTCGGCACTAAAAGATGGTGCCACTGTGATAATTTGAACCTGATTTGAGGTAATATCAGGTTGTGCATCAATAGGCAATTTTTTTACCTCGTAAGCACCAAAAAGAATTAATGCTAAGGTAAATAGGCCTATGATGAATTTATTTTTGATTGAAAAATCAATAATTTTATTTAACATCATAATCTTAATTAAATGAATAACTTCTCAGACTTCAATTTGAAGCTGAGTTATATAAAAAAAAGATTATGCGTTTTTAGGAGGTTGCCAAATAGACGTTAAATAAGGATCTGATAAAACTTGATCGTCAAGAATTACTTCAGGTACATGAATTTCTTTTGAAAAAGTAACATGAAATGGAATCTCAAAATTAGAAACAAAGCAAGGATCAAGATGAACGCGATCTACATTCATAAATGGTAGTTTTTGATCAACTTCCCAATCTTCATCCATTTCATGTCCGCCATAATGATGAACAATAAAATATTCTAATTCCGAAAAACTTATTTCATTATTACTGTGTTCTAAAAAATGAGAAATAAAAATAGGTAATTTGTACAACTGCGATAATTGCGTTGTACCAGCTAATTGCAAAAAAGCAATAGTTATAATTAACCATTTTCTCATAATTACAAATATAAAAACACTAAACTAATTAAGTGTCAAATAAATGTTACTATTTTCATTACTTACATTTATAATTAATTTAAGAATAAGTAAATTTTTATAGATTATTTTAGTCAAAATTTAAATCATGAAAGTACAAATTTGGTCGGATGTAATGTGTCCGTTTTGTTATATAGGAAAGAAGAATTTTGAAGAAGCTTTGTCAAATGTTCCTTTTAAAGATAAAATTGAAATTGAATGGAAAAGTTTTCAGTTAGATCCAACTTTAGAAGAAACTTCTGAAGTTTTAACTTCTAAAGAATATTTAATGAAGAAGAAAGGGTTTTCTGAAGATCAATACATTCAAATGCAAGCTCGTTTAAATGAAATGGGAAGAAACGCCGGAATAGATTTTACAAAAGGAGATCCAATTGCAGCAAATACTTTTAAAGCCCATTTGTTATTACAACTATCAAAAAAGTATAACAAGCAAAATGAAATGGAAGAATTACTTTTTAAAGCTCATTTTGAAGAAAGTTTAAATGTAGCCGATACTAAAGTTTTAATTAATTTAGGTAAACAATTACAGATTGATGAAGAAGAAGTTACCAATGCTTTAAGTAGCGAAGAATTGGCTTATGAAGTTAAACAAGATATTTTAGAAGCCCAAAATATTGGAGTAGGTGGAGTGCCTTTTTTTGTTTTAAATAACAAATATGCTGTTTCTGGAGCTCAACCTTCAGATGTTTTAGCAGATGCTTTAAAACAAGCTTTTGGAGAAATTACTGTTTTAAATACCAAACTTGATTCGAATTCTTGTTCGATTGACGAATGTAAATAATAAAAAGATGAGTCTATAACTCATCTTTTTCTATACTTGCTAATTCCAACATTTTTTTAGAAGTCTTTAAATTTCTTGTAGTACATAAAACCTTTAATTGTTTTTCTAAAAAACTATTCGATAATTTTGTATTTCCGTATCCATCAGGGCAAACTAAATAAATTACATTTTTAGATATATGTATAAGTTCTGAATTAGATTTTTTTTCTGATATTTTAGAAAAATCAGTAATTTTTGATTCTTCATTTAAAAAAGTAAAGTAAACATCTTTTTCTTCAAATTCTGAAAAAGGTAATTCAGAAATTATTTCATCTAGCTCATTTTTTTCTAAGACCAAAACAGGTACATTTAATTCGTATTTTAGTTTTATTTCATCTGAAATTGACTTAACTAAATTCTCTTTCGTTTTATTAGTCGAAAAAACAACATTTCCACTTTGAATGTAAGTTTGTACATTTTCAAAATTAAGTTTTGTAAACATCTCTTTCAGAGAGTCCATTTTTATTATGTTTTTCCCAGAAACATTAATTCCTCGAAGCAAAGCAATATAAGTCTTCATTTACAATTTGTTTAAGCCTTCTAATCCAATTAATAAAAATTTTGTTGGTAATCCCCACATATAACCTCCGTAATTCCCGTTAGATTGAATTACTCGGTGACAAGGAATTAAAAGACTAATCGGGTTATTTCCTATAGCTGTACCAACTGCTCTGAAAGCTTTAGGTTTATTTATTTTTTTCGAAATTTCTGCATAAGAAGTTAAACTTCCTTTTGGAATTTCTAGTAACGCTTTCCAAACTTCAAATTGAAAAGAGGTTCCTTTGATATGAAAAACAATTTCTTCTTTTAATTTTCCATTTACAAAATCAAAAATCAATTGATGTTTTTTTTCTGAAATATTTATTAAAATTGCCGTTGGGAATATTTCTTTCAAATAAGGTAAAGATGGTTTTTCTGCAAACTCAAAGGCTACATAGCAAATACCTTTTACTGTTGAAGCAATTAATAGTAACCCTATTTTGGTTTTGTAATAATCATAAGAAATTTCAAGATTTTTAATTTCTTCTTTTAAAATTGGAATGAATTTAAAATTTTCATCAGGCATCTTAAACTCAAATTTCTTTAACTTATTTAACGCAGTCTCAACTGTAAGTTGTTCGATAAAATCATTGTAATTTTTGATATCTAAAGGTTTTAAAACTGCTGTTAATTCTTCATAAGTTGTATTGTCAAATAGATTTTTATTTTTAATTGGTAAATCTATTTTTTTTAAAATATCTGTTATTGAGCTTTCCATGTTAATACCTTTTAATAGACTAAGGTATAAAAAAAGCCGATTCGGAATTGAATCGACTTTCAAAGTCTATATATTTAATATAATTTTTTTAGAATAAACGTTTTACATTTGTTGCGTTTAATCCTTTTTTTCCTTTTTCAATATCAAATGATACTTTATCATTTTCTACGACACGATCATTTAACCCAGATACGTGAACAAAAATTTCTTCATTACCATAAGTAATAAAACCAAATCCTTTTTGTTCATTGAAAAACTTAACTGTTCCTTCTTGCATTTTTATAATTGTTTATTAATATTCTTTATTGATTTCAAGTGCTTTAAAACCTCTATCTGTTTTAGTTTTTGTGTAACTAACTATATCATTAGCCGATAAGGTTTCTTTACAAGAGCTAATACTAAAAAATATACTCTCTTTAGTATCTTCTTCTTTAATAAAACCAAAGCCTTTTTCGTTTAAATGGCTAATAATTCCCTTATAAGTTTTCTTTTTATTTGCTTCATCGTCTACTTGCAGATGCGGAGGTATATCAGTAAAACGTCCGTATTTATCAACATAAATAATCATTTCTTCGAATGATTTACCTTTGTTATTCTGAGTTTTCTTTAATTCTCTTTTTTCTTCCTTTAAACGTTTCTTTTGTAATTTCTTTTTGTTGAATTCCTTTTTAGTAAACGATTCTGCCATAGTTTATATTTAGTTTAAACAAATGATAAATTTTTTTATCATTTTATGAATAATTACATAGTTGGTAATAACAGATTTTTTAGGAAAAATCCACGAAGCTAAAATTAGAGTCAATTTTAATTCATAAGAATTGATTTTATTAATTACAAAATCCTTTACTTTTGAAAAATATTAAATAATGAAAGGTTTAAAACCATCCATATATAAAATAAAGTTTGTCTAATAAGAGTGCTAATCTGTTAATTAGAAGTTTAAATAATCTGGATAAATATTGAGTTAACCTAAATTGAAATTGTATGGTTAAGACTTACAAGGGAAGTGATTTTTGTCTCTTGTTATTTTTAGAAAAGTAGTTTTACGATTTAAATACGTTAAAACGAACTCAATAATTTATAGATTAATCTATGTTTTAATTAGGGCAAAGATACGCCAAATAATTGAGTATAGCTATTTAATTAAAAAGTAGCTTTACAGGCAATTCATAAAAAAAGCCGATTCAATTAAGAATCGGCTTTATACTATTTAATGATTGTTTGTTTTCTGTCTGGTCCAACCGAAATAATTTTAATTGGTACTTCAACTTCTTTTTCAATAAAATCAATATATTCTTTTAATTCTACAGGTAATTCTTCATAAGTAGTCATACCAGTTAAATCTGCATTCCATCCTTTTTTCTCAACGTAAATAGGAGTTACGTTTTCTGGTTCAATGTTGTAAGGTAAGTGCGCAATATTTTGTCCTTTGTATTCGTAACCTGTACAAATTTTTAAAGTATCAAAACCAGATAAAACGTCACCTTTCATCATGTATAATTCGGTAACACCGTTAACCTGAACTGCATATTTCAAAGCTACTAAGTCTAACCATCCGCAACGACGCGCACGACCAGTTACAGAACCAAATTCGTTTCCTACTTTAGCCATTGTTTGACCAATTTCATCGGTTAATTCCGTAGGGAATGGACCTGAACCTACACGAGTAGTATAAGCTTTAAAAATACCAAACACTTCTTTTACTTTGTTTGGTGCAATTCCTAAACCAGTACAAGCACCAGCAGCTGTAGTATTTGATGAAGTTACAAACGGATATGTTCCGAAATCGATATCTAACAATGATCCTTGGGCTCCTTCAGCTAAGATAGATTTACCATCTTTTAATGCTTGGTTTAAATAAGCTTCAGAATCAATAAATTTTAATTTCTTTAAATCTTCAATTGCAGCAAAGAATTCAGCTTCCATTTCAGCTAAGTTATATTGTAAATCAACTTTATAAAAGTCAATCATTTCAATATGTTTTTCAGCTAAAGCTTGGTATCTTTCTTTAAAATCTGTTAATTCAATATCACCTACACGTAAACCGTTTCTTCCAGTTTTGTCCATATAAGTTGGTCCAATACCTTTTAAAGTTGAACCAATTTTTGCTTTACCTTTTGCAGTTTCAGAAGCTGCATCAAGTAAACGGTGTGTTGGTAAAATTAAATGCGCTTTTCTTGAAATGAATAAACGCGATTGAATGTCGATGTTAAATTTCTCAAGTCCTTCAATTTCTTTTTGAAAAACAACTGGGTCAATAACCACTCCGTTTCCAATAATGTTAATTGAATTTTTATGGAAAATTCCAGATGGAATTGTTCTTAATACATGTTTAATTCCATCAAATTCTAAAGTGTGACCTGCATTTGGTCCACCTTGAAAACGAGCAATTATATCGTATTTAGAAGTAAGAACGTCTACAATTTTTCCTTTTCCTTCGTCTCCCCATTGAAGGCCAAGTAGTAAATCTACTGTCATGGTTTAGTATGTTAGATTGTGTTAATTTTCTGTTGTGTTGTCTTTTCTTTTTGTTCCATAAAAATATAGTGAATGATTATGGATATCGATATTGAAGATTTCTTCAATGGTTTTTTTAATGGTTTGAATTCTTGGGTCACAGAATTCAACTACTTCTCCGGTATCTGTCATGATTACGTGATCATGCTGTTTATCAAAATATGATTTTTCGTAATGTGCTTGATTTTGACCGAATTGGTGTCTACGAACTAAACCACATTCCAATAACAATTCTATCGTATTATAAAGCGTCGCTCTACTTACACGATAATTTTTGTTTTTCATTTTTATGTAAAGAGATTCGATATCAAAATGTTCGTCACTTTCGTAGATTTCTTGAAGAATAGCATAACGCTCAGGAGTTTTCCTGTGTCCTTTTTCTTCTAAATATTTCGTGAAGACATTTTTAACAATATCTTGATTTTTATTTATTTCCATGGAATAATGTCCTTAAACAATTGCAAATATATAGGTTATTTTTTGAGCGTAAAATTTTTATTACTAAAACTTAAATTATTTCGTATTTAAACGAACTACCTTTTCAATACCATCTATTTTTTGAATATTACTAATTAATTTATTCAAGGTGGTTATGTTGTTTACTATTACAGTAATTTCTCCATTAAAAACACCTGCATCTGAACTTAAAGAAATACTTCTAATATTTACAGACATGTTGTTAGAAATCACACGAGTAAGTTCATTTGTTAATCCCATGCTATCTATACCACGAATCTTAATTGTGGCATTAAATTCTTGTGCAGAAGAATCAATCCATTTGGCTTGAATAATTCGATATGCATAATTTGATTGCATGCTAATTGCATTAGGACAATCTTTTTTGTGCACTTTTATACCTTCGTTGATGGTTACAAAGCCAAATACATCGTCACCTGGAATAGGGTTACAGCAAGTAGATAATTTATAATCTAATTTACTATCATCTTTTCCAAATACCAATAAATCTAAATTGGTGGTAGGGGTAAAAACAACTTCAGGAGTATCACTTTTTTTAATTGTTTTCTTAAAGAAATTTAAGAAAGAATTACTATTCTTTTTGTTTGCAAACTCTTTTAATTGCTGATTATCAATCGCACCTATTCCTACACGATAAAATAAATCTAAACTGGTTTTTAGTTTAAAGTAATTAGCTAATTCGTTAATTGTTTTTTCATCAAAATTTACTTTTAGATGACGCATTTTACGCATTAATAATTCTTTACCATCTTCACCAATTTTTTTCATGTTTTCATTAAGCGCATTCTTAATTTTATTTTTTGCACGCGCTGTCGTAACAAATTCTAACCAATGAATACTTGGTTTTTGGTTTTGTGAAGTAATAACCTCAACCTGATCACCGCTATTTAAAACATGATTTAAAGGTACAAGTTTTCCATTAACCCGAGTTCCTCGAGTATGAATACCAACCTCAGAATGGATGCTAAAAGCAAAATCTAAAGTAGTTGCACCTTTTGGCAACGATTTAATTTCACCTTTTGGAGTGAAAATATAAATTTCTTTAGAATATAAATTAAGTTTAAAATCCTCTACAAAGTCAACAGCATTTGCGTTTTGATCTTCAAGAGTTTCTTTCAATTGGTTTAACCAAATATCTAAACTGTTTTCTTCAGTTACTCCTTGTTTATATTTGTAATGAGCAGCATAACCTTTTTCTGCAATCTCATCCATTCGTTCGCTTCGAATTTGTACCTCAACCCAACGTCCACGAGGCCCCATAACAGTTATGTGTAACGCTTCATATCCAGTAGATTTTGGAGAAGAAATCCAATCTCTCAATCTACTTGGGCTTGGGCGATAGAAATCTGTTACTATCGAATATATTTTCCAAGCAATAAACTTCTCATCATGTAAGGAAGATTTATAAATAATTCGAATTGCAAACTTGTCATAAACTTCTTCAAAACTAACATTTTGAACGCGCATTTTTTTTCGAATTGAAAATATAGACTTTGGTCTACCTTTCATCGAACATTCAATACCTTCTGTTTGTAATGAATCTTTAAGTATATTTGTAATAGATTCAATGTAAGCTTCTTGTTCTTGTTTGGTTTCCTTCATTTTACTTAAAATCTCAAAGTAAACTTCAGGCTCAGTATATTTTAAGCCTAAATCTTCTAATTGAGTTTTAATGTTGAATAAACCTAAACGATGCGCAAGCGGAGCGTATATATATAAAGTTTCCGAGGCAATTTTGGCTTGTTTATGCGGCGCCATGCTCTCCATGGTTTGCATATTGTGCAAACGGTCGGCAATTTTAATCAAAATCACACGCACATCATCGTTCAATGTTAGCAACATTTTACGATAATTTTCCGCTTGCATAGAAATATCCGGATCGGGTTCTAATTTTGAAATCTTTGTTAATCCTTCAACAATTTTAGCAATTTTAGGATTAAACATACGTTCAATATCTTCTACTGTAATATCAGTATCTTCAACAACGTCATGCATTAAAGCTGCGGCAATAGAGGTAGGTCCTAAACCAATCTCAGAAGCCACAATTTTAGCTACAGCAATTGGGTGAAATATATAAGCTTCACCAGATTTTCTTCTTTGATCTTTATGCGCATCAACAGCAACATCAAAGGCTTTACGAATCAGTTTTTTTTCCTCTTCGTTTAACGTTTGATAACTTGTACGTAAAAGCTCTTTATATTCTCTTGCAATTGCTTTGTTTTCTTGTTCTATTTCTAATTCTGTCATAAGCTAATGGTTGAAGTACTAAATGTAGTATTTTATTTACGAAAACGCAATAAAATAATTGCTATTACTTACACTTTCTTAAAGTAAATAATCTCTTTGTCTTTTGGCTTCAAATAAAATAATGGCTGCTGCAACAGAAACATTCATAGAATCAATAGCGCCCTCCATCGGAATAATGATATTCTGTGTAGATTCAGTTCTCCAAATTTCACTTAAACCAGTTGCTTCAGTTCCTACAACAATTGCAGTTCCTTGCTTGAAATCTTGAGTATAATAAGGCTGTGCTTCTTGAAGTATGGCACTATAAATTGAAATGTTTTTCTCTTTCAGAAATTCAATCACTTCTTCAGAAGTTCCAATAGCAATAGAATTCGTAAAAACACAACCAACACTAGAACGAATTACGTTAGGATTATATAAATCACTTTTAGGATTGGCAATAATAACAGCATCAATATTTGCGGCATCTGCTGTACGTAATAAAGCACCAATATTCCCCGGTTTTTCAGGAGATTCAGCAATTAAAACCAACGGATTGTCTTTCAATTTAAGATCTTCTAAACGGTTCGTTTTCGTCTTAGCTACTGCTAATACACCTTCGGTAGTGTCTCTGTAAGCTAATTTCTGATAAACTTCCTTACTAATTTCTATGGTATTTAGTATAGATTCGGTTGGGAAAATTGCGCTAACTTCAGTTTCAGAAATGTAATCACTACAAAATAAAATTGTTTCAATCGCAAAACCACCCAAAGCCGCTAAAGAAAGTTCTCGGCGACCTTCAATTAAAAAAGTACCAGTCTTTTTTCTAATTTTCGACTTTTCTTGAAGTTGAACTAGATTTTTAATAATTTCATTTTGTACACTAGATATATATTTCATTGGTGAAATTTCAATTTTAGAATAATCCTTGTTAGGCATAAATAATTAAGATGAGCAAAAATACTAACTTTATTACATATAAGAATTTACACGTATAAAAAAATCAAAATATTCTTATATATTTATTTAATATTCAAAAAAGATGAACATAGATTTTATAGATATTTTAAATAACCTTGGTATTGTTTCGTTTGCAGTTTCTGGAGCATTAGCCGGTATTCATAAAAAATTTGATTTTTTCGGAGTTTTAATCATTAGTTTAGTCACTTCTATAGGTGGCGGAACTTTACGTGATGTGCTAATTGGAGAAACTCCCGTATTTTGGTTGTTAAATACCCAAATGTTCTTTTTAATATTAGCTAGCGCACTATTTGCAATTTTTTTCAGAAAACGTTTAAGTATTTTAAGAACGTCTTTATTTTTATTTGATACCATAGGTATCGGACTTTTTACTTTGGTTGGAATAGAGAAAGGGGTTGACTTACAATTACATCCTATAATTTGTATTGCACTCGGAACAATAACTGCTTGTTTTGGCGGAGTTTTAAGAGATATTTTATGTAATGAAATCCCCGTAATTTTTAGAAAAGAAATTTATGCCACAGCTTGTATATCAGGAGGGTTAGTTTTTTTTGGTTTACGATTTCTAAATGTACCTGATAATTTAGTTTTTATTGTGGCTACAATAACTATCATTGCAATCAGATTGTTAGCAGTAATAAAACATTGGACATTTCCACCTATCGAGATGGATTAGGTAAGCATTCATATTTTAATTTCAATCTTTGTTGTGTTAAGTTTTTGAAAATGTTTTAAATTGCGGCATCAAAATTAACACAAAATGAAAATAGGAATTACTTTTAGTGCTTTTGATTTGCTACATGCGGGGCATATCAAAATGTTAGAAGATGCAAAAAGACAATGCGACTTCTTAATTTGCGGATTGCAAACAGATCCAACTTTAGATCGTCCAGAGAAAAACAAACCTGTACAAAGTGTTGTAGAACGCTATATTCAATTAGAAGGTTGTAAATATGTAGATCAAATCATTCCGTATGCAACAGAACAAGATTTAGAAGATATATTAAAATCTTTTAAAATCGATGTTCGCATTTTAGGAGATGAATATCAAGATAAAAATTTTACAGGTCGTAAATTCTGTGAAGAAAAAGGTATTGAGCTATACTATAATAGAAGAGATCACCGTTTTTCAAGTTCTTGTTTACGAAAAATCGTTGCAGAAAAAGAAACTTTTAAAAAAGTAATATAATTAAAATGCAAAATATTTTAGTCACTGGCGGTTTAGGATACATTGGTTCACATACAGTTGTTGTTTTACAACAGGCTGGGTTTAAAGTGACAGTAATTGATGATCTGTCAAACGCAGAAGCAAACGTTTTAGATAAAATTGAAAAAATAACAGGAATACGTCCATGTTTTAAACATATCGATTTAAAAGATAATATTCATGTGTTAGATTTTTTTAAAAAAAATAAAATAGACGGGGTTATACATTTTGCTGCATTTAAAGCAGTAGGTGAGTCGGTAGAAAAGCCTTTAGCTTATTATGAAAATAATATTTTAGGTCTGCTAAACGTTTTAAATGCCATGAAAGAATTTAATGTAAATCATTTTATTTTTTCATCTTCTTGTACGGTTTATGGTCAGGCTAAATATATGCCAATCACAGAAAACACTCCTTTAAAACAGCCTGAATCTCCTTATGGAAAAACCAAAGCAATGGGCGAAGAAATTATTGCAGATTTTGTAGCAGCTTATAATAAATCTGCCATTGCCTTGCGTTATTTCAATCCTGTAGGAGCTCATAAATCTGGTAATATAGGTGAAATTCCAAACGGTATTCCTAATAATCTTTTACCTTACATCACTCAAACAGCTAAAGGTATTCGTAAAGAATTATCAGTTTTCGGTGGTGATTATGAAACTAGAGACGGTACAGCAATTAGAGATTATATTGATGTAAATGATTTAGCAGAAGCACATTTGTTAGCTTTACAATTTTTAATAAACAAAAAAAACACCGAAAAACTAGAGTTTTTTAACTTAGGTTCAGGCGTAGGCTCTACAGTTTTAGAAATCATAAAGGCGTTTGAAACCGCTAATGGTATAAAAATTCCATATCAAATCTCAAATAGAAGAGCGGGTGATATTCAAGAAGCTTATGCAGATTTCTCCAAAGCAAAAAAAATACTTAATTGGCAACCTCAAACAAGTTTAGAAGAGTCAATGAAAACCGCCTGGTTATTTCAAAATAGTATAACAGAAAATTAATATAAAAGCACCTGACAATTTAGGTGCTTTTTTAATGCATAATTAGCATAGTATTAAGTACTAAAAATCATTTGTAACAAATCTAAAGCACTACAACTGTAAATCATTTTTTATCCTTAAATTTGAAATTACTTTTTTATAAGGTAATAATCTTTGTTGCATAACAAAGTGGTACAATCTTTAGGCTTTTTATCAAAACAGAAACATCTGATGAGCGTTATTAAAAAAATTACTTGTATCGGTGCAGGTTATGTAGGCGGACCTACAATGGCTGTAATTGCACAAAATAATCCAGAGATACAAATTACAGTGGTAGATGTTAATGCATCAAGAATTGAAGCATGGAATAACTCAGATTTATCTAAACTTCCAGTGTATGAACCAGGTTTAGATAAAGTGATTGAAAAAACAAGAGAACGTAATTTATTTTTCTCTACAGAAATTGATCAAGCGATTTATGATGCAGATTTAATTTTTATTTCAGTAAATACACCTACAAAAAACTATGGTAAAGGTAAAGGGCAAGCTGCAGATTTAAAATACATAGAACTTTGTGCAAGACAAATTGCAAGAGTAGCTACTTCAAATAAAATCATTGTCGAAAAATCAACCTTACCTGTGCGAACTGCTGCTGCGCTAAAAAACATTTTAGACCATACAGGCAATGGAGTTCGTTTTGATATCTTATCAAATCCCGAATTTCTTGCAGAAGGTACTGCAATTACAGATTTGCAAAATCCAGATCGTGTATTAATCGGCGGAGAAAGTCAAGAGGCAATTCAAGCATTAGTAAATATTTATGCCTCTTGGGTTCCTACAAATAAAATCATCACCACTAATTTATGGTCTTCAGAATTATCTAAATTAGTTGCCAATGCTTTCTTAGCTCAGCGTGTTTCAAGTATCAATGCAATTTCAGAACTTTGTGAAGTTACCGGTGCAGATGTTAATGAGGTAGCTCATGCTATTGGTACCGATTCTCGTATCGGACCTAAATTTTTAAAAGCTTCTGTAGGTTTCGGAGGTTCTTGTTTTCAAAAAGATATTTTAAACTTAGTTTACATAGCTAAATCTTATGGGTTAAACGAAGTAGCAGCATATTGGGAACAAGTGATTATTATGAACCAGCACCAACGTTCTCGTTTTGCAGATCATATAATCAAAACACTTTATAATACAGTTAACGGTAAAAACATTGCGTTCTTAGGTTGGGCTTTTAAAAAAGATACCAACGATACGCGTGAATCTGCGGCAATTTACGTGGCAGATTATTTGTTAGAAGAGCAAGCTCAAATTACAATATACGACCCTAAAGTAACTGCCGAACAAATTTATTCAGATTTAGATGCTTTAGGTACCCGTTCTTCAGAAGAAAATAAACGTTTAGTTAAAGTAGTTCAATCCCCATATCAAGCTACAGAACAAGCACATGCTTTAGCAGTCTTAACAGAATGGGAAGAGTTTAAAACCTATGATTGGAAACAAATCTACAATCAAATGTTCAAACCTGCTTTTGTGTTTGATGGAAGAAATATTTTAGATAGTTTAGCTCTACAAAATATTGGATTTAAATTTTACGGAATCGGTTCAAAAAAATAAAATGAAAACAATTATAATAACTGGCGGTGCAGGGTTCATCGGTTCACATGTAGTACGTCAATTCGTTTCTAAATACCCACAAATAAACATTATTAATTTAGACGCGTTAACCTATGCGGGTAATCTAGAGAATTTAAAAGATTTAGAAAACAAACCCAATTATAAGTTTGTAAAAGCGGATATCGTAAACGAAAATGAAATTTTTGAAATCTTTACAAAATACCAACCAGACGGTATCATTCATTTAGCTGCAGAGTCTCATGTCGATCGTTCTATAAGTAATCCCTTAGATTTTGTAAAAACGAATGTTTTAGGTACGGTTAATTTATTAAATGCTGCCAAAAACATTTGGAATGGAAATTATGAAGGCAAACGTTTTCATCATGTTTCTACAGATGAAGTTTACGGAACGCTAGGCGATACAGGTTTCTTTACAGAAACTACAGCTTATGATCCGCATTCACCTTATTCTGCTTCAAAAGCTTCATCAGATCATTTTGTTCGCGCGTATCAAGATACTTACGGATTACCAGTGGTAATAACCAATTGTTCTAATAATTACGGTCCTAATCATTTTCCAGAAAAATTAATACCGCTTTGTATTCATAATATTTTAAACAAAAAACCTTTACCTATTTATGGCGATGGAAAATTTACGCGAGATTGGTTATATGTGATGGATCATGCAATTGCGATTGATTTAGTTTTTCATGAAGGAAAAAACGGAGAATCGTATAATATAGGTGGTTTTAACGAATGGAAAAATATAGATTTAGTTAAAGAATTGTGTAAGCAAATGGACTCTAAATTAGGAAACTCAGTCGGAACATCAGAACAGTTAATTACTTTCGTAACAGATAGGCCTGGGCATGATTTACGCTATGCAATAGATGCAACCAAAATAAACAAAGAATTAGGTTGGAAACCTTCGGTAACGTTTGAAGAAGGATTGTCAAAAACAATCGATTGGTTTTTAGCTAATCAAGAATGGTTAGATAATGTAACTTCAGGAGATTATTTAAAATATTATGAAAAACAGTATTCTTAGACGAAGTTGCGAATTGGTAGAGATGTAGAATAACAAATACATAAACTAGATGATAGCAAATGTGCAAATCCGCAAATAGGCAGATTCGCAAATCCGCAGATCCGCAAATAAGCAGTTCAGCAAATAAGCAGTTCAGCAAATCCGCAGATACGCAGATACGCAGTTCAGCAAATACGCAAATCCGCAGATTCGCAAATAAGCAGTTCAGCAAATAAGCAAATAAGCAGATACGCAGATACGCAGATACGCAGATACGCAAATCCGCAGATACGCAAATAAGCAGTTCAGCAAATCCGCAGATACGCAGATACGCAGATACGCAGATACGCAGATACGCAGATACGCAGATA